>JBJMLW010000546.1:0-10368 GCA_045805105.1 Flavisolibacter sp.
ACTCGATAACCTCATCAGCGTTGACATGCGAAATATTGAACACCTGATGCCGCTGCCTGATTTTGAGTTATATCATGAAGATGTTACAGAGTTCATTCATATACCTGAGAATATCGATTATATCCTCCATTTTGCGTCACCTGCCTTTTCCGATTTCGAAACAAATCCGGTAAAAGCCATGAGAGCTGATGCAATGGGCATTCACAACTGCATGCGACTTGCACGTAAAAAAAATGCACGCATTCTAGTTGCTTCTTCAGCTGAAGTATATGGCAATGTCATAGGAAAGAGGTTAAAGGAGGATATGCTTGAAGGAATAAATCAATCCGATCCTGTAAGCCTTTATGCTGAATCAAAAAGATACCTGGAATCAGTTACCATGGGTTGTAATCATTTTTATAAAACTGAAACGAGAATCGCACGCATTTTTGATACATACGGACCCAGAATGCGTCTTGATGAACACAACCAGCTGGCGAATTTTATTAGCTGCACACTTCATTCTCATGAAATTTCAATTTCTGACGAAAGCCAATACCTGTATCCATGTTATATAGATGATACGGTTGAAGGCATTTACCGGTTATTATTCAGCGATGAACAACTGCCGGTTAATATTGGAAATCCTTATGGATTGCCTGTGAAACTGGCAGCTGTAGAAACTGCAAGGTTCAGCAATAATAAAATCAAAACGGAAGAGATTCATTCGGATACCATTATTCATTTCGCACCTGATATCAGTAAAGCCTTAAGTGTTCTGAGCTGGGAACCTAAAGTTGATTTCAGTGATGGTATTGCCAGGACAAATGCTTTTTTCAAATATTATGGAATGCTAAAAAGCGAACAGCAGTCGGAGCAATCAATGCATTAATGTAATGTGTCTTTGATTATGGAAGTTTCTTCTTTAACAAATTCTCAATAAGCAATGTTCAATGATCAATGATCAAGTTAGGTCAAAGATTATTTTGCTGATCGAACAAACTTGAACATTGAGCATTGCATATTGAACATTTTTCTTCTCCTTTCGCATCCTTAACCTCACTACCTCCAGATTAAAATAAGGGCCCCACATGGGGCCCTTTCTTATTTAAGGTTGATGTGCTAATATTTATCCCAGAAGATTTTTGTCTCCACTTTGTCTCCACCAATCTTTGCTGCTGCTGCTGTATAGCTGTCACCATTCAGCGTCTGCTCATTGGTAGGATAAAGAAGCCTGACGGGAAAACCGGATTTTGGTGCTGCTGGTAAAGGCAAAACGGGGTAATCGAGCCGCCTTATTTCAGTCCATAATTCGTAACCACGGTTGTACAGCGCTATCCATTTCTGTGTCCCGATCTTCTGTTTGAAATTTCCCGGTGCTGTAGTGTAAGCAACAGAAGGCTGCAATAAATATGCATCTGCCTGTGCATTGGTACCTCCCCAGTATAAAATCGAAGCTCTGATTGCATTATTATAATGCTGTTCAGCAGTGCCGGCTACACTAAATCCTCTTTCAATAGCTTCAGCCCTGTCAAATTCGGCATCAGAATAATCAAGCAGAACAGCTGGGAAATTAATAGCTGCCACCTTATCACTCGGTTTTGCAAACAAGGTAAAGGTGTTATTGGCACCTTCAATGCCACCAACATACTGGCCCGCATCATTTACCCTGAAGAAGAATGGAAGACGCGGATCGTTCAATGCCTTCAGATTATCAACAAGGGTGTTTGCAGCAATAAAATCCTGGCGGTTACTCTGGATCAGGTCTGTCCAGATAGGATTATTATTAGGCGTAACGGAAAGGTATTTGAATATTGCATTATCAGATGCCGAGGAAAATGCATTCGGACTTGCCTGTTCAACAAGTGTTTTTGCCTTGGCTGCATCCACATCAGCGAGCATCATGCCCATTCTCATTTTTAATGTATTTGCAAATTTGATCCACGCTGAAACTGATCCACCATAAATGATATCATCAGGAGCATCAAAACCCTTTTCTGCAGTGCTTAAAGAAGCAATGTCATTATTCAGTCTTGCAATCAAATCATCATAAATTGTTTTCGCATCATCATATTTTGGAAACAGTTTGTTGTAATCCAAAGCATCTGTATATGGTACATCTCCAAAGGTGTTTACAAGGATCGACCATGTTAATACTTCCATCACATCTACCATAGCAATTCTGTTCTTTTTAGCTCCTTCGGTTATAATTGGAGTAGAAGGAATTAATTTTTTTGATTCTTTCAGATCAACCAGAACATCACGGTACATCCACGTCCACCATGTCTGCGGAATATTTCTTGTAGTAAAATCATAATTGGGTTCATCCTGGTAAGTTGTAGTTGCCCACTGACCTGTAACGAGGCGAAATACATTTATGTTCACACTGGTGCTCGCCAGGTAATCTGTAAGATTTTTTGTAGCGTTGGCAAACAGCGATGCCGCAGGCACATTCGCTGCCTTTTTCGTCTCCTGGTTCAGGTCTGAAATGTTCTTGGTGCAGGCTGCCAGGAACAAACAGGAGGAAATGATAAAAAGATATTTTTTCATTGCAATGATTTTAGAATTTAAGTTTAAGGTTCATTCCGATAGCCCTTGTTGTTGGGAATGCACCAGTCTGGTACCCCTGGATGTTTCCTGATGTGATGTTTTCTTCAGGATCTGAGTATGGAAGGTTCTTGTGAATGATCCAGAGGTTTCTTCCAATAAGCGATAATTCAATTCCTTTGAAAACTTTCATATTGTTCACGATGGATTGAGGCAATGCATAAGTAAGAACTGCTTCTCTCAGTTTTACATAACTCGCATCATAAACAAATGCTGCCTGAGGATTATATACATAACCATAAGTACCATAGATATTTTCTACTCTGATATCATTAGGTTTACCATCTGCTTTTACACCCGGCATAATTACACCACCACCATTGGCAATAGTACTTCTTGAAGGATTGCCTTTATCGTTGGCGCCTGCACTTTCAGGATAAATACCTGTTGCAAGACCATAATACATATCAAGAGAGAATACATCTCCCCCCTGGCGCACATCTATCAGGAAGCCAAGTGAAAGATTTTTGTATTTGAGTGTATTATAAAATCCTCCTATCCAGTCAGGATTGATATTACCAATAACATTATTGGTTGTAGTTGTTACAGCATACCTGCCATTGGCACCTACAAGTTTTTCTCCATTCAGCATTTGCCATGTTTTACCCTGGATGGTTCCATAAGGCTGATGGAGTGTTGCATTGATGGAAACACCTCCCTGTAAAGAAAGTGGATTGATCTGCAGATTCTTGCTGTCCTCGTATAAGGAAAGCACTTCATTCCGGTTCCTCGACCAGTTGATGTTGGCAGTCCATGTGAAATTTCCCGATTTAACTGGCGTTGCAAAAATGCTTAACTCAATTCCCTTATTCTGGATCGTACCTGCATTTACAAATTTGCTTGAATAGCCTGTTGCTGTAGATACTGCAACCGGAAATATCTGGTCAATACTTTTTGTATCGTAGTAAGTAAAATCAAATCCTAAACGATTTTTGAAGAAAGCCATTTCCAGTCCGATCTCTTTGCTTTTAGTCCTTTCCGGTTTCAGCTCAGGATTGTTTTTCCTGATGGGCAGCGAAAACAAAGTGGTTCCGCCAAAGGCGGTAGGCTTGTCGTATACATCTGTCAGACTTGCAAATGGTGCATTGTTTCCCACTTCAGCATAATTCAGCCTGAGTTTTCCTGATGAGAGCCAGTTCCAGTTGGTGAGGAATTTTGAAAACAGGAATGAACCTGATATGGAAGGGTACCAATATGTGTTGTTTTCTTCCGGAAGTGTTGAAGCACGGTCGACTCTTGCAGTTGCATCAAGTGTAAGAAAATGCTGGTAATCCAGGGTGAATCCGGTAAAGTATCCGTCAACAGCAACTTTTTCTGCAGTTTCATCCGGTGCATTGATCGGGCTTGCAGAATTTGAAATTGAATAAAGTCCCGGCACAACAAGTCCACCATTGGTAGTGGCAACCATGCTTTGAATATCATTTCTTCTCAGGTTCGTTCCCAGCAAAGCTTTCAGGTTGAAATTATTTGAAAGGTTCTTATCAAAGTTGAGAAGAAGGTCGTAGTTGGTTTCCCTGTATGTACGAACAAAGTGTGTGTAAGCTGGAATGGCTACGCTGGTTTTAGCTATTCTTTCTTCGTGCTGTTCATCATAAGAATCAAGTGATACACGTCCTAGGATATTTAACCATGGTAAGACTCTGTAATTCAATGAAACATTCCCGAAGTAACGATTCCTTTCGTCTGTTTCATAGTTCTGGTACCGCACCCAGTAAGGATTGTCGAAATAAATGGCTGATAAATTTCCTGTCGATGGTGAAGCCCAGTTCCATGTAATGTTCTGATGTGTGCGCATATAGGCATCTTCCAGTTCCTTGATATCCACATTCATTTCCCACCACTGGCGTAACGACTGGTTTACATTGTATTTATTATAACCGTTTCCGTAACGTCCCTTTCCTTCTATTTTTGAAAAATTGATAGAAGCAGCTGCCGTAAGTTTATCGGTTATTTTATAAGAGGATCCGAAATTGATCAGGTTTTTGATCAACCTGCTGTTAGGAAGTACACCTTCTTCCTGGTTGCGAGTATATCCGAGTTTGAAATTTGTTGTTTCATTTCCACCATCAAGCATAATGCTGGTATTGGTTGAAAGTGCAGTTTTATAAAACTCGGAAGGATCATGCTGTGCTGCAACCCAGGGTCTTGCTTTTTTATAATTAGCTGAAGTTGGATCAAACGCATCCCATTGGTATATCATCAGGTTTGGATCAAAACGTACTCCATAAGAAGCATCTTCAGTGGTGGGAGTAACACGATCATTCACACCATCACCGTTTACATCAAAATAAAAAAATCCACCATCAGGTGAACCATATCCGCTGGTGGCATATCCGGCGCCATATTCTTTCTGGTATGTTGGGAAGGTTTCTTTGTCAATTGCTCCCCTGGTAAAACCCGTATTAACTGTTATGCCCAAACCCTTTCTTCCTTTTTTTGTTGTGATCATGATCACACCATTTGCGGCACGTGAACCATAAAGCGCACTGGCTGCAGCACCTTTCAAAACAGTGATTGTTTCAATGTCATCGGGATTGATATCTGCAGCTGCGCTTCCATAATCGAAACTACCCGCAGGACGATTGTTGACGTCATTCACTCTTCCCGTTGCTGTTGCATCATTCGTTGTATTGGAATTGTCAACCGGCACTCCATCAATAACAAACAGGGCCTGGTTGTTATTCAGCAATGACTTGGTACCTCTTATCACCACGTTTGTGGCGCCACCCAGACCATTTCCCTGTCTTACTTCGAGGCCGGATATTTTACCGGACATGGAGCTCACAAAATTGTTGCTTCGCGACTGGCTTACATCATCCCCGGAAATTTGTTGTGCCGAATACGGTACCGTGTTTTTGTTTCTGCGGATACCCAGTGCCGTAACAACAACCTCACTGAGGTTATCGTCTTTTCTTGTAAGTGTGAACTCAGTACCTGCAGCATCGGCACTCAGATTTTCATGTCCTGCAGCTGTAATTGTGAGCTTTGCATTTTCAGAAACCTTGATGCTGAAGTTTCCGTCAGCATCAGCAGTCACTGCATTTTTTTTGCCTGTTTCAGTTATGGTTGCAAACGGAACAGGCTTCCCAGTGTTGTCGCGAACCGTGCCGGTAACTGTTCGGGTCTGCCCAAAGGCGAGAGCACAGAACAGCATGAGCATGGGAATCAGAGTAACAATTCTTTTCATGGTTGTTTTGTTTAATTTGGTAAATAAGTTCTTCTCCAGGAATATTGAGTTTACCGGGTCAGGTATGTGCGTATGCTGTCGACAAATAGAAAAAGCAAATGATTTTCAAGGGATGAAACATTGATCCTTTGAATTCAGGAGGAACAGATCAATGATCATTACAGGTTGTGCCTGTATGTTCTTATTCTTATGTGTGTAGTCTTATGTGTAGGTATTTCTCCTGTAAAGGCGCAAATTAATTAAAAAAAAACGGGCTGAACAAATCCGATGTTATACCCGTTCTTATTTCAAATTCAAGGGAGCCGTACGGTGGCTCCTATTAAGAGCACGGGAAGCTAGAAAGTGCTGCTTCACCTTACATTTTTCCACCATTCTGTTCCCGTTTGAGGATTTTTAAGGGAAACTGCTTCCCCAATCATTGGATGGACAAGATTTAATTTCTGTTTCCTGCTTTCATTAACTACACGGATGATTGGCTCATCCCAGTCGTGAAGCGATAAAGAAAACTTTGCCCAGTGAACGATCATAAAATTTTTTGATTGTAGTAAGGCAGCAGCCTTCACCACCTGTTCCGGCATCATGTGAATAAATTTCCAGTGTTTGTTGTATTGTCCGCATTCGAGGATGGAAAAATCAAAAGGTCCATGCTTGTTACCAATTTTTTCAAAATGACTATCAAAACCTGAATCACCACCAAGATAGATTTTCATTGTCGGTGTTTTCAGAATAAAAGAACTCCATATCGACTGGTTGCGTTTAAACAGTCTTCCGGAAAAATGTCTTGCCGGAGCGGTGGTAACTGAAAATCCATTTTCAAGATTTATCTCTTCATTCCAGTCTCGTTCAATAATCGTGTCAGGTGAAAATCCCCAGCGAAGAAGGTGTGGTTGAACACCGATTCCGGTTATAACTTTTTTCACTTTTGGTATCAGAGCTTTTACCGTTTTGTAATCGAGATGGTCCCAATGGTCGTGAGAGATAAAAAGAAAATCAATTTCAGGGAAATCATCAGTTGTATAAATATCACTTCCGGCAAAACTTTTTGTTGTAAAACTAACGGGTGAAGCATTCCCGCTGAGCACCGGATCTACAAGAATATTTTTTCCATCAATGCGCATAAAATACGTTGAATGTCCCATCCATATCAATGTATCTTCCGGCGGTATATTAATCAATGTTTTTACTGAGGGAAGTATACCTGCAGGTTTATTTCTTTTGCTTTTATGAAAAATAAATTCATTCATTACCTTAAATAAATTTGCTCCTTCGGTAAGATCTGCTGTAGGACTTTCATTCTGAAATTTTCCGTTTTTGTAATTGGACGACTGGTGTATCCGTGCAGCATAATCTCCTGACGGGAGGCGTCCGAACTGTTTCTGTTGAAAAAAAAGAAAGACTAGTATGATCAGGATAAGCAGTATAAAAAGAAAGGTCATTGTAGCGAAGATAGACCACAGACCATCGTCTATGGTCTATTGTCTATGGTCCAAAGAATTCCTCATAAAATAAAATCTGAAGTCCCACAGCACAGGCATCATCTTTGGAATAGAGAACATAAATTAAAGAAATGGAAGTTACAGCAGCAGTGTTATATGGTGGCTCATTGGCACATTACGATGTGCGCATCGAGAACGGGAGAGAGTGTCGCGCTCAACTTTCCAGCTATAAGGGTAGTCCTTCCCTGCAACCACCTGAAATTATAACACTTAGAAAAGAAGGACGTCATTGGTTCAGTAATAATGCAGACAATAATTTATCTGATGATCTCGGTTATGCAGTTGAATTGAAAGTTAAACCCATTCTCGAAGGAAGAAACAGGAGCGGAGGACATCCGGCAGGTTAATATATGGATCATGAATATGCTACGGTTCGGTTACAAAAATGGCAGGAATACCAGCCATTTGTTCAACAGTTTTCAGAGAATTGGGCATTCAGGGGCCAGGCAGATTCGCATTGGGTATTGAATAATGCAATCGAGCGTACAGAGTTCATTCACCACTACAAAGGGATCGAAGCAGACTTTGTTGCAGAGTTTGAGAGAGGTGCGCGAAATTATTTAAGCAGGGATGAAACACCGCAACATCTTATTGAATGGCTGGCACTGATGCAACACCACGGTGCAGCTACCCGGCTCCTCGATCTTACCAAATCACCTTTCATCAGTGCTTATTTTGCATTTGAACAATGCTGGCCGGATCATCGTGATCACGTAGCCGTGTGGGGCATTAACATTCATTATCTCAAAACACGTGCGCTTGAAATTTTAAAACAGGAATTTGGTGAAGAGCTTGTAAAGAGCAAGGACCTTATTAATGAAACTTTATTTGAAAAAATATTTTATAACAATAACCAAAAGCTGGTCTTTCCCGTTGAGCCATTCAGGATGAACAGGCGTTATTCTCTGCAGCAATCCATTTTTGTAAGCACTGGTATTGCAGAAATACCATTGATGGAACAATTACAATTCCTTGGAGAAAGTATAAAGCAGTCGGTTGTAAAAATTGAAATTCCTTCTTCATATAAAAACCAGGCGTTGCGCGACCTGCAGCAGATGAACCTTCATAGGGCAAGTTTGTTCCCCGATCTTGACGGTTATGCAGTATCAATGCGTCTTCGTTACAACAGCCTGAGATCACCAAAAGAGATCATGGACGAACATCTACGCAAAATCGGAGACGAAAATTACCCATTTTACCCCTAGTAACTTTCCGAAGCAAACTGGAGTTTTGACTCAATTTTTACCGTTTTCACCGATAGGAATTGCATTTATTAGTTCAAACAATTATGTTTGTTCAGCGTTTTTATTAACAGATCATTGAAAAACGTTTGGCGAAAGCCATAGTCCAATAACCCTAAATCCTAAGGAAAATGACCAGTTATTTACGTAACCTTATCGTGTATTTTGAAAATGTGTTACACCCGGCAAGCGGTTGGAGCGACAACGGCGCCGACAAAAGAAAAAGAAGAAATAAAAAAACCGGTTCACTCAGCGCTTCACCCGAGTGTTTTAATATCCGGGGTGGAATTTTAAAAAAACAGGACAAGCTTCGCCGAAACCCGGCGCCATGATCAAATATTTTGAAACTGTATCTTTATGATGCAGTTTTTTTTATGGGTGTACTGAAGCAAATCGCCGAATATCTTTATATCAGAAAGCCTGATCCCAATCGTCCCAAAACGAAGTTTGTTAAGTACATGCATGGTATTAACCGGATCAGTTTACTGCTTTTTATTGTTGCATTGATTATTCTCGCTTTTAAGTTATTTCTAAGGAGGTGAACTTCGGAACCACAGAGGCACACGGGCACAGAGATTCACAGTGTAACTCCGTGTTACTTTGCCTCCGAGGTTAAGAAACCAATAATCTCCTGCGCAGCTCTTGCAGAAGCATTTTTTTCTTCCTGCAAAAGTTTCTTCAAAGCACGATAGTCATTTTGAATCTGTTCTTTCCTTGCAGTATCATAAAGAAGAATATTCAGCTCTCTCACAATATTCTCAACATTCATTTCATCCTGGATCAATTCTGTTACTACCTGTTTATCCATAATCAGGTTAACCAGAGAAATGTATTTAATCCTGATCAGCCTTTTGGCAATCTGGTAGGAGATGGATGAACCTTTGTAACAAACAACTTCAGGCACACCGAACAATGCAGTTTCCAGTGTTGCCGTTCCGGAAGTAACAAGGGCTGCCGTTGCGCGGGAAAGAAGATGATAGGTGTGATTGCGTACGCTTTCCACATTTGGATAATCCCTGGTGAACGCTGAATAATAATCATCATCAAGCGATGGAGCTTTGGCAATAGCAAAACGATACTCCTTAAATGACTTTGATGCTTCAAGCATGACAGGTAATTTCTTGGATACTTCCTGCTTTCTGCTCCCCGGAAGAAGGGCAATTACCGGGTGTGCTTCATCCTTTATTTCATGATGGTGTTCCTGGAATTCACTGATCACCTGCACGAGAGGATGACCAACATACGAAACCTTGTACGACCATTTTTCATAGAATTCCTTTTCGAATGGAAGGATGACGAGCATTCGATCTACAACTTTGCGTATAACTTTTACCCGTCCTTCCTTCCATGCCCATACCTGCGGTGAGATATAATAAATGACTTTATAACCATTTTCCTTTGCCCACTTTGCTATCCTGATATTGAAACCAGGATAATCAATAAGAACAAGAACATCGGGGTTGAACGCAGTGATATCTTTTTTGCAAAACCTGATGTTATTGAGGATCGCAGGCAGATTGGCAATCACTTCTGCAAAACCCATAAAAGCAAGTTCCCGGTAATGCTTCACTACTTCAGCACCCGCAGCCTTCATCATGTCGCCACCCCATGCACGAACGGAAGCCTCCCTGTCGAGCTTTTTTATTTCCTTCACCAGGTTGCTTCCATGCAGATCGCCGGAAGCTTCACCGCTGATAATGTAGTACTTCATTTATGGGGATGATATTGAGGAAGGGAAAAGGAATACGGGATTGGTAATTCGGGTGTCTACTTTCACGTTTCACGTTTGACGTTTGACGTTTGACGTTTCACGATTATATAAACAGCTTCAGAAGCAAAATACCGATACCATACAAAA
>JBJMLW010000547.1:0-2763 GCA_045805105.1 Flavisolibacter sp.
GGAACGCCGAATGAAAATAAATCTCTTGAAGAACTGGTTGCCTCGGCAGGCAGCATAAGTCCCGCGGTTCGTAATAATGGCGGAGGTCACTGGAACCATACGTTTTTCTGGGAGAGTCTTGCCCCTAATGCTGGCGGCAACCCTTCCGGCAAAATAAGTGATGCGATCAATTCCGCTTTCGGATCGTTTGATGCGTTCAAAGAAAAATTCAATAATGCAGGTTTAACACGCTTCGGATCAGGTTGGGCATGGCTGATTTCAAAAGATGGCAAATTAGAGATCTCCTCCACACCAAACCAGGATAATCCACTGATGGATGTTGCTGAAGTGAAAGGCAAACCGGTACTTGGAATTGATGTGTGGGAACATGCTTATTATCTTAAATACCAGAATCGCCGTCCGGAATACCTAACTAATATCTGGAATGCGATTAACTGGAAAAAAGTTGGGGAGAATTTCGAAAAGAACTCCAGGTGAGTTAACCTCGCAGACACAGGGCACAGAGTTTCACGGTGTTACTCTGTGCCCTTGTATCTCTATAGTTAAGATTTAAAGTTCAATTTTTACATACTTGAATATTGAACATTGAGTATTGAAAATTATGTCTTCCCTTCTGTTGTTCTAATGTTCTATTGTTCCTTGTTCTATTATTCCATTGCTCCTTATTCTATTGTTCTATGGTACAGGATCGTATCCATGTCCTCCCCACGGATGACAACGGCTTATACGGCGGGCACTTAACCAGAATCCCTTAAATACACCGTATTTTTTGAATGCTTCCATGGCATACTGGGAACAGGTAGGAGTAAACCTACACTTCGGACCCAGAAGCGGTGAAAGAATCAATTGATACAATTTGATGAGTGCCATAAATGGAAGCGCAAGAATCCGAAGGAATAATTTCATGACGGAAGTTTTTGCTGAAGCCTTGCCAGGCAAAAGAGCATGGCTTCACTGATGACACTATATGCTGGCAGTTCCTTTCCAGTGTATATAAAAAATGCATATCCGCTTACCTGCCGCTGCCGCATGGCATCCAGGATATGACCTTTCTGCAAACGGTAGGCTTCACGCAGCAACCTTTTGATACGGTTTCTGTTAACTGCTTTTTTAAAATTTTTTTTGGATGCACCAACGCCAACCTGCAGTCCGGGTGCTTCACTTTTCTCAAAGCGATAAGTAACAGAAATTGGTGAAACTGATAATCGCTTACCATCTGCAAACAGGTCATCAATAAGGCGCTGCCTCTTGAGTTTTTCCTCTTTTCCTAATGTATTGCGATTCACCATTTGTAAAATAACAAAAGCCCGTCCGAACGACATATGTTATTTACACATATGCAATGTTCGGCCGGGCGGGCCCTGTCCGTCAATAAGGCCGGACAGGGCAAATCATTTTGCAGGAATTCTATTTCAGTTTTTTCTCGTCGCTGATAGTCAGTTTGTGGCGGCCCTTTGCACGGCGGCTGGCCAGCACTTTTCTGCCATTAGCAGTCTGCATACGCTTGCGGAAACCGTGAACGGTTTTGCGGCGGCGTCTATGAGGTTGAAATGTCCGTTTCATTTTAATTGATTTTCACGTTACTAAATTATCCCGGGAGAACGGGATCAGTTTCAGCCTGCCCTCAGGTCACCACACCCGTTGGCCTTGTGAAAGGACGGCAAAGGTAAGGGATGAATGTTTGATTTATTGAATTTTTGATCTTTGATTTAGGGAGAAAGTTGTTAAATGAACAGTAACAATGTATAGTCGACGGTCCATAGTCCATAACCGACGCTTCACAGGCTCATAGCTCGCAGCTTGTAGCTTTCTTCCCGATCTTTGTCGCTATGGGTCCTATTGGCGTTTTTGATTCCGGTTATGGAGGATTAACAGTTTTAAGGGCAATCGTGGACAGGCTACCGCAGTATGATTATCTCTACCTGGGCGACAATGCAAGATCACCATATGGAACCCGAAGTTTTGAAACAGTGTACAGGTACACACTGCAATCTGTTAAGTGGCTTCTGGAAAAAAAATGCCCCCTGATTATTCTTGCCTGTAATACAGCTTCTGCCAAAGCACTTCGGTCTATCCAGCAAAAAGACCTTCATAACCTAGATCCTGAAGCAAGAGTGCTTGGCGTTATCCGCCCAACGAGTGAAGTCATAGGAAAGCAGACGACAACAAATAATATTGGAATTTTAGCTACGAAGGGAACAGTTCAATCTGAATCTTACCTGATTGAAATTGAAAAATTTTTCCCCGGCATTACCATTGATCAGGAAGCATGTCCGATGTGGGTACCCCTGATTGAAAACAATGAACATGAAACCGAAGGAGCTGATTTCTTTGTTGAAAAAAATATCAACAATATATTTTCAAGAAATAAAAAAATAGACACACTCCTTCTTGCATGTACTCATTACCCTTTGCTGAAGAAAAAAATTGAAAAGCATTTACCGCCGAATGTCAAACTGATTTCACAAGGAGAAATTGTAGCCGAAAGCCTCGAAGATTACCTGCACCGTCATGGAGAAATTGAAATGAAGATTTCTAAAAAATCAAACCGTAGTTTTTATACCACCGATTCAACCCAGGATTTTGATGACAAGGCAAGCATTTTCTTTGCAGAAAAAGTGAAATCCATGCATGTGGATTTATAAGCTGCGCGCTACACGCATTGCACTTCGCGACTTTATTATGAGATTCACTTTATAAACGACCACTCTTTCGGCTGATAAAAACAATAGTTGAGTAACAATAAGACGGGTCGTTTATAAA
>JBJMLW010000548.1:0-2107 GCA_045805105.1 Flavisolibacter sp.
GCATTCTGCGCAAGTTGTTTGTAAGAGGTACTTGCATATTGAACATTATCATCAAAATTATCAGACATCATTTCGCCCAAGGAAAATTAGTTTCCACTTAAATTATCGCCAGTACCCGTCATTTCCTGTTGAAAGGAAGCATAGAGTCCCGCCAACGCCGCATTCACGTCCTTCATTGATTTAAAAAATTCAGATGTTGGCACTGCATCCAGTGGTTTCTGATCCAGGAATTTTTTACATCCAACAGTCAGCACAAAAGAAAAAATACAGATACTATATAATAGTTTTTTCATTTCTTGTTTTTTTTAGAAATTAACATTCACACCTACACCTACTTCCCTTCTCTTTGGATATTTACCATTATCCTCACCGATGGTCAGTCCCTTCGAACTGAACTCAGGATCGTACCAACTGTAATTTGTCCACATAAGAAGATTATTGCCATACACATAAACACTTGCATTCTTCATACGCACAGCTTTTGCAATTCTTTGATCAAGATTGTAATTCAGTCTTACACTTGACAGGCGAATAAAAGAACCATCTTCAATATAAAGACTGTTGTACCCGGTAGATATGCTACCGCGGTCATCGCGGCGATTGAAATATGGATATACGGAAATGTCACCCTGTTTCTTCCATGAAGTCAATACGGCATCCCAGATGGGCGGAGTGTAAGTAGAACGGTTTTCATTTTGCTGGTTGGCAACAAGGTTATAGATCCTGTTACCAAATTGTCCATTGAACAGGAAGTTCAATGAGAAATTTTTATATCGAACTGTATTGGTGATACCGAAAAAGAAATCCGGCAGGCCGTTACCGTAGTTTACTTTATCGTTTTCATCTATGATGCCATTATTGTCTGAATCCAGCCATTCTGTATCGCCACCCTGGAGGATGATACCATTTCTTGAAATACGTTTGATCGTGCCTGCGTAAGGTTTACCTTCCAAATAATAATCTGCAGTCTTTCCATCTGCCGACACATTGCGCGCATCGAGTTTCCTTCCATCAGTAGCATAAGCATTGGATGCATCATACTGGTAAACACCCAGGTTTTTCCACAGATAAAAATCACCCAGCCTTCCACCTTCGCGGATCAACCATTTATTTCCAGCAATAAAGGAAGCATGGTTTGCGAGTTCTTCAATCCTTGACCTTTGAAATGAAACGTTGCCGGAAATATCCCAATTCAGATTCTTCGCAGCTATTGGTGTTCCCTGCAGTGTAAATTCCAATCCCCTATTCCTGATAGATCCAATATTTACAGTAACGTTTGATCCACCGGTTTCTTTTGCCAGTTCGTCTCTATACAAAAGATCCTTTGTGATCTTCGTATAATAATCTGCGGAGAAAGTCAGCCGGCCTTTGAGGAAAGTAAGATCAAGGCCATAGTTGGTTGTATAAGTTGTTTCCCACTGAATAAGATCATTACCCAGAGTTGAATTGATGCCTGCACCGATCACACCATTATAATACTGGCCAAAAGTCATTACAGTGTATGACGCATAGTTTCCAATCGCATCATTCCCTGTTTTACCCGTGCTGAACCTGAACTTACCATCATGCAAAACGCTTCTTGTCCAATCCATAAATTTTTCTTCCGTAAATCTCCATGCTGCTGAGCCAGAGAAAAAATTCCCGAACTTATTCCTCATACCAAAGCGTGATGATCCATCACGGCGATATGTTCCCTGCAAAATGTATTTGCTTCCATAATTATAACCAAGGCGTGCAAAGAAGGAAGCATCTGTACGCGCTGCTGCAGTTGTTCTTGTTTTTGTCAGATCAATATTTCCAGCTCCCGTTGTGTTGTATGTTTCAGTCACATATCTGTTCATCGCAACGGTGTAATAATCGTCGCGCCATTTATCAGCACTCAAACCTGCAGTTCCTGATACCTGGTGATTTCCACCAAGCCTTTTATTGTAGTTGAAATACCCCTGGACTTCCCAGCTAACTGTTTTGTCGAAAGTGTTGCTACCGGTTGCATCACCAGTTCCACCCGAAGTGAGCGAGCTTGGAGAAAATTGTTTATTGGTTTCATTCTCCAACTGCGCATTAAAGAGAGTAGTGAACTTAAGGTCTCTTGTTATCGTGTAACCCA
>JBJMLW010000549.1:0-3749 GCA_045805105.1 Flavisolibacter sp.
CATGGGATCCGGTTCAGATACAGCAACCTTCATGATGTGTCTTATTCTGCCATATCGCTGGAGAATTTCAGTAGCCTGAGTTTTCGTAGGATTAAATCCGTTCTGTATTTCAATTTCTTCTATCTGCTCCTGCAGTTTTTCATTCAAAGTGAAATCCTCATGATTGATGAGAAAATGGACAGCGGAATAATCACTTATGTCCGGTAATAACTGTTTAACTGCTTCAATTGGTGCCCTCGCCAGTTCCCGATTATCAATAAATTCACGGGGAGGAATTTTATTGATATTCGTCGCTGCCTGTTCAATAACCTTCTTTAGCTGTACAATTCCTTTTTGTTTGCGTGGATTTACAGCTACTACCAGTACACCCAATTCTCGTTCAAGTTCTCCAAGGTCAATGACAATTCCTTTTTTTCTGGCAAGGTCAACCATGGTTAAGGCAACTACAGTAGGCCTTTTGAGATCCAGAATCTGTGAGCATAACAGCAGATTTCTTTTTAAATTACTGGCATCCACTACTACCACACACACATCCGCAGAAATTTCCTTATCCTGGTTAAGCATCACCCGGTAACTAACCCATTCGTCCATTCTTTTTGGATAAAGACTGTAAGTTCCAGGCAGGTCAATAATATTACCGGAAAGAGTATCTGATATTGGGGTGATGCCTGTTTTCTTGTCAACAGTAACACCAGGGAAATTTCCCACCTTCTGGTTCATTCCTGTCAGGGCATTAAACAACGAAGTTTTGCCGCTGTTCGGATTTCCAACCAAAGCTATATGTATCACTTTTTTATTCACGGTGGTGCGGCGCAAAGTTAGCCGGCAGTATTTCCAATACCTTACGATATTGGAAGTTTTAGCATTGCTTAAAGAAGAATACCTTAAAATCCATGGAATTTTGATTAATTCAGAAGGCCTTTGAATATTTTTGTCTTCCCTGCTTTACTGTATTCAGCCAAAAATTAAAGAAAGAAGATAAACTTCTTATTGATAATCTGCAACAGCATATAAAACTGCTTGCCGATGATAAACTTGAAGGACGCAGAACAGGAACCAAAGGAGAACAACTGGCGGCGGCATATATTAGTCAGCAATTCCAGAAAGCAGGAATACAGCCAAAGGGTACTGATGTTTATTTTCAGCCTTTTGAAATCCAGGAAGGAAAACAGATAAACCCGGCAACCTACCTTACAATAGATGGAAAGAATCTTGAATTGAATAAAGACTTTTTTCCACTGGTTTGGAGCCCGAACATTACCATTGAAGCATTACCATCACGCGCTTTGCAGGAACCCGGTATGCCCTGGTTTTATGACTTGAAGGATTTGATGGAAGAAAATTCACTCAATCCTCATTTCGATCTTGATGCCGCCATTTACAAATCAACCAGAGAAGTAAAAAAGAAGGGAGCTACCGCTGTTTTTCTTTATAATTCATCGGACAAAGAAGATGGTTTGAAATTCAACGGAAAGGACCGGTCGGAAGCATTACCCATTCCTGTGATATATATCAGCCATGATGCAGCAAAAAAATACCTTGGTGATGAAGCAGCTTCACTTGATGTGAAATTCAAAATAGATATATCAGAAAAAACCAGGACTGGAATAAATGTGATTGGATATATTGATAATAAAGCACCTAATACAGTCATTCTTGGCGCTCATTACGATCACCTGGGTCTTGGTGAAGATGGTAACTCGCGTGAGGTAGAAAAAAAATTTCAGATCCATAATGGTGCTGATGACAACGCCAGTGGTACGGCTGCCCTGATAGAACTTGCACGACTGCTGAATCATTCCAAAGCCAAAAGCAATAACTATCTGGTTATTGCTTTTTCAGGAGAAGAGCTTGGACTTTATGGGTCGAAATATTTTACTGAACATCCTACGATAGATATTTCAAGAGTCAATTACATGATAAATATGGATATGGTTGGCAGGCTCAATGATTCATCACATGTACTTACTGTCGGCGGTTATGGAACTTCGCCAGCATGGGGTGAGCTATATTCATTAAAAGGGAAGAAGAAACTGTACAATGATAACCTGCAGTTCCGGTTCGATTCCAGTGGTACAGGACCAAGTGATCATACTTCGTTTTATTTGAAGAATATACCTGTACTTTTTTATTTTACGGGGTTACACCCAGATTATCATAAACCTTCAGATGATTATGATAGAATAAATTATGCAGGAGAAATGAATGTGGTTAAACACATATTAAGTTTGATAGAAACGGAAGACAAATCACAAACGAAACTGGGTTTTTCAAAAACACGTGAAACCCAAACAACAACATCCGCGAGGTTTGCGGTGACCCTTGGTATTATGCCCGATTATACATTCAGCGGAACAGGAGTGCGGGTGGACGGTGTTTCGGAAAATAAACCTGCTCAAAAAGCAGGTATGATGGCAGGAGACGTTATAACCGCTCTTGGCGATTACAGGATCACAAGTCTTGAAAACTATATGCAGGCCCTGGGAAAATTTAAAAAAGGAGAAAAAACTACTGTAACTTTTTCACGAGGTACACAAACACTTTCGACAATAGTTGAGTTTTAATACTTTTCCCTGGATTAGTATTCTGTACATTTAGCGTGGTTCTTGCATGTGAATTCCAAAGCCAGTCCAATGAAACTTGTCCTCGATACCAAAGACCTGACCGATGGGTTTTTTGAAGAAACCAAACTACTTGGTATTATGGCTCCCATGAAGGACTATCAGTTTTGCTGGCACCTTAATCAGTTGCTGGGAATTGATTTCAGAATTAATAACGAGCTTGAGATACAGTTGAAAAAAAAGGAGCGTAATTATTTTTTTGCTGTTTATGAATATGGCGAACCTTCCACATGCCTGAAGCACTACCTGTATAATAACCTTTACGATGGTGAATACCTGCTCCCGGAATTCAGACACCTGGATTTCTTATGGTTACTTAAAGACGATTTTGTTTCAGATGATGCCCTTCAGAATCTCGTGCAATCAATCCGGACGGTTAACGGAGTTCAACTTGTTGTAGAACTAACAAATGAAAAAATCAAAAACAAAGAACACCTGGTTTTTTGATTTATGGGATTAAGCACGAATAACAACCCGATGAGAATTTCTTTTTATTTATCTTACAAGCATACACTTGCCAGGATGGTGCATTCAAATAAATTTTATGTGGGCAGAAAAAGATAATACGCTCTATCGGAAGTTTGAGTTCAGGGATTTCAGTGAAGCTTTTTCCTTTATGACCAGGGTAGCCTTACTTGCTGAAAAAATGGATCATCATCCGAAATGGACCAATGTCTGGAACACTGTTGAAGTATGGCTTTCTACGCATGACGCCGGAGATATTGTAACAGATAAAGACAGAAAACTGGCAAAGGCAATAGATAAATTATGTTGATCAGGCATGCTACCTCGGGCGATATTGACATGATCATAGAACTCACTTCGCAACTGGGGTATAACATCAACAGGGAAGGAGTGGCTGCGAATCTTCATATGTATGAGAAAGTTCAGGGTTATGTTTTTGTTGCAGTGAGGAATGAGAAAGTTATTGCTTACATAGCGGGGGTTTTTATACCATTGTTTCATGCTTATGAAACAATGTTCCGCATTACGGCACTTTGTGTACATGAAAAAGAAAGATCACGTGGTGTGGGAAAAAGCCTTGTAGAAAAAATTGAGGATCTGTGCAGGAAGAAGGAGTGTTTTTATCTTGAAGTAACCAGTGGCGAAAAAAGAAAGAAGGAAGCA
>JBJMLW010000550.1:0-5071 GCA_045805105.1 Flavisolibacter sp.
GCTGTCCATACAGATGCATATATATTGTCAGGACCATCTGTAGAATGGTGTATGAAATTTTTCATCCTGAAATACGAAATGCCTTCCCTTCTAAGGTGATATTTATGTCTGTTGATCCTTTCAACACTTTCGCCTGTAGTTTTTGAAATCAGTTGCGCAAGAAATGGAAACGGCAGCAATAAAAAAAGGCCCGTCCGTCTAAGGATGCGCATGCTTACATGATAATTAAAAGAATTTTTGTGGTAAAGCATGATGACTGCTTGTCCGCCCGGCCTTAATACTCTATGAATTTCCTTAACAATTTGTGCAATTTTGGGAGAATGGTGAATCACACCATGTGAATAAACAATATCAAAAGTATTATCTGGATAAGGAATGTTTTCCGCATTTGCTACCTGCACTTCTTCATATGGTTTTTTGAACATTTCAAACCTTTCCTTTACTCTCCTCACTGATTCTTCTGTAAGATCAATACCATAATACTTTGCTCCCCGATTGATAATCTGCATAGAATCGGCACCCTGTCCGAGGCCGATTTCCAGAACTTTCTTATCCCTGAAATCAATATTGTCGAGCTCTTCCAGGATGTGGCCTTCAGTACGGTAACGGAATGCATCATACTTTTCATAGAACGCCCTGTTTTGTTCATAGGCCACAAAGTTGTTGCCTACCGGCTGTTCATTCCAGAATTGTTTTATTTCAGAGTTGCTATGTGCCATAAGTTTGAAACAGGATAGGACATAAATTCATCAATGCGCAAATGTAAGAAGCCTGAATTAAAGCTGATTACTAAGAGCTAAAAGAGGAAAAGGGGTTTCACGCAGAGCAAACAGAGGAACAGAGGCCGCAGGGAAAATTATCATCTCCGCGTGCAATGCGTCTCTGCGTCTCTGCGTCTCTGCGCGAAATCCTCTTTTAGTTCCTTCTTCTCTTTTTATCTCTTAGCTAATAGAATGACCCGGTAGAACGATCCATCATGATCTTTTTCTTTTGTTTTAACGGTGTTTTTCCCATTGGTTTACCTCTGTAACTAAATACTTTTATTTTCCGGTATACCATTATTTTAAGAGTAAGGATAGTAATAGCTGACAACCTGTTTGTTGTTATAGTAAAAGGTGTGTGTTACTGAAAAACAGTAAACACAGCCTTTATGCATACTTATGCAACAAGGAATCACGGTAGGTGGAGGCGGGGGAGGGAGGGCCCGCAGGGCGTAACGCAGAAAGAAAGGTTATCGAGATCAAAATATATTCAGCGAGCAAAAATTCTTATCTCATTCTTCCTCTTTAGCTCTAGCCAAAGCTGTTATGGAAGATCAATGAACTGCCGGCACCATAGCTCCACCGTTATCAACTGGTATATCCGGTATGCATGATCCTTCTCTCCCCTCCTGTCTTCATCAATCATCTGCCTTATAAAATCATAATTAAATAAACCACGCCTGTTTACGGATCTTTCCGATAAAATGTCCTCCACCATCGGTTTCAGCTCGCCACTGATCCATGAGCGGATGGGAGCGCCAAAGGAAGCCTTCGGACGGTAAATGATTTCCTTTGGAAGATACTTTTCCGCAAACTTTTTCAAAATATATTTCTGCTGTCCCTTTTTATATTTTACCGGCCCTGCAATTTTCATGGCTGTACTGATCACTTCTCTGTCAATAAACGGAACGCGTACTTCAACAGATGCTGCCATCGATGCCCTGTCGGTATAAGTGAGATTCAATCCCAGCATGAACATCTGCAGATCGGTATAACACATCTGGTTGATGGGATCATTCCTGTAATGGTTATTGAAAATTTCAGCATGTGCATTTCTCAATTCAGTATAAGACTGACTGATATCCTTCGTGAATAATTTCTTCAGTTCATCCTGGTCATAATAGGAATAACTCCGCATGTAAGATTCTTCCAACGGCAGGTTGGCAAACGATAGAAATCGTTTCGCCCAGCGCGTGATTTTTATTCCTTTGCCAGAAATTTTTACCGGCAACATATTTACAGCGCCCGTTGCAAGTGACCGCAGCCATGCAGGACTTTTTTTATAACGCAATGAAAGCAATGTTGCTTTTTGCCGCCGGTAACCAAAGAAAATTTCATCTGCTCCCATCCCCGACAACAATACTTTGACTCCTTTTTCCCTTGCTGCCTTGCAAATCAGGTAAGTATTGATGGCCGCCGGATCCCCGATCGGTTCATCCAGAGTTGCTACCATCTTAGGCAGTTCATTGACAATATCAGGACGGAGCAGAATTTCATGGTGATCGAAATGAAAAGTACCTGCCACGATTCGCGCATACTTTTCATCATCAGGCATTTGCTCCACCTTTTTATCCTCAGCCGATGTTGAAATGGTGTAGGTGGATAAATCTGGATTGATTTGAGACGCAAGAACTGAGATAAGGGATGAATCAAGACCGCCACTTAAAAAACTACTCACGGGTACATCTGAAACCATGTGCCGTTTGATGGAATCATGGAGAACTTTTGCCAAAATAGGCGTCGCCTCATCCTCAGTTTCATATTCAATGGCAGTCTCCAGTTGCCAGTATTGCTTTATATCAGCTGCCAATCCTTTTTTGCCGGTTTGGATAATCATGTAATGCGCAGGTGGCAGTTTAAAGCAGTTCAGGAACATGGTTTCATTACCTGGCACCCATAAATAATTTACCGCACCTGCGAGTGAAGTATAATTAATGGATTTATCAAAACCAGGAACGGAAACCAACGTTTTCATTTCAGATGAAAAAGCAAATGCATTCCCGATCCGCGTATAAAACAGCGGCTTGATTC
This sequence comes from Flavisolibacter sp., assembly GCA_045805105.1. Taxonomy (GTDB): domain Bacteria; phylum Bacteroidota; class Bacteroidia; order Chitinophagales; family Chitinophagaceae; genus Flavisolibacter. Next base: position 2,793 of record JBJMLW010000550.1, read on the forward strand.
CAAAATGATCCCGCGCAAGAAAAAGAATTCCGGATTCAATTTCATAAATGGCAAAAGCAAACATGCCGATAATATCATCGAGGCATTTTTCTTTTTTCTTTCGGTACAATTCCAGCAAAACTTCCGTATCAGAAGTTGTATCAAAAGTTACTTCAGGGTTTGCAGAAATGATCTGCTCGCGCAACTCCTTGTAATTGTAAATTTCCCCATTGAAAACTATTACCAGTCCGCTCTTTATCATCGGCTGGTCTGACCTTCGGTCCAGATCAATAATTGAAAGTCGTTGGTGTGATAATGCAATCCTTTCATCGCTCCATGAATTTTGTGCATCGGGGCCCCTGTGTTGCTGTATACAAGTGTTATTCCTGGCAAGGAAAAGGTTGTTATCAAATCCGGTAAAGCCCGCAATTCCACACATGCTTATCTCCTGTCATTTAAAATATCATCAAATGTTGCTTTCATGTTCTGTTCAAAAAAATCCAGCGTATATTTTTCACAAAATTTTTTTCTTGCATTGACACCCATTGATTGAATCATTTCCGGGCTTCTCAACAGCAGCAGGATCTTTTCGGCCAGCGCCTGTACATCGCGATGATCAACTAAATATCCATTCACGTTATCATCAATCATATCCGGTATGCCCCCTTCCCTTGTTGTGATACATGCAAGCCCGAACTGCATCGCCTCCAGTAACGCAATCGGGAAGGCTTCATTGAAATAATATGTAGGAAAAATAAACACCTGCGCTTTTGACAATGTTTCAAATTTTTCCTGCCCATACCTGGGACCGCAAACGGATACAACATCTTCAAGACCATATTCCCTGGTTAGCCGCTGCAACTCCTCCATACTGACATCATAGGGTTTTCCAACCAGGTCCAGGTGAAAATTTCTGTTTTCTGCAGCAACTTTCCTCACAGCTTCAACAAGGTCAAGAACACCTTTTGTTTTAACATAATTCGACAAAAACAACAACCTTACTGTTCCTCCGTACTCTTTATGAATTGGATTTTTTGTTACATCGGGCAATCCATATGGAACAATAAATGTTTTTCGGACGGGAAAGCCTTGCAGGTCTTTTACCAGCCTTTCCGACATATGAATGGTATAACTACCTCTAAAAATGTTGCGGCATAAAAACCTGAATAGCCTGCTTTTTTGTGCGCCTTCGCTGATCCCCTTTCCATGGAAATGTAAAACCAGCTTTGTCCTGAACAAACGGATGATGAATAGATAAAATGCATCCCTGTAAAATGCAAAACCCGAAGGAGACATTGTAAAATATACAATGTCTGGCCGGAATGAAAACATTTGACCTATGATGCGTACAAGTATGCTAATTGCAGAAAAAACTTTCCGAACGGAAAATTTTCCTATATCAACAATCGTATGCGCAGTAACCTGATTTAAAACGCGGATATTATAAGCTTCTTGTATTATGACCGACCCGACAAGGTTTTCATTCATGATTGAAGCGCCGTGCACAGGAGGGGGCAATTGACAAATAAAAAAGATTTTATTTTTCATTGCCGCCAATTTTTATTGATGAACGACATGCATCTATTAATGCTGCAGCTGCTTTATCTGCATTGAACTCACCCGCGGTTAACTTTGCACGCTCTGAAAAAGTTTTCCATAATGATTCATTTCCCAAAAGCTCGCTGCATTTATCCACCCACAGTTTTACATCAAGTGAAACAACAAATCCATTATAATTATCAAGAATAAGTTCATCGCTGCAACCCGCATATGGTGTTACAATAACCGGTGTCCCGGCCGACTGCGCTTCATTGGCCACCACTCCCCATGCATCGAAAGATGTAGGGAAAAGTAAGAGCTTTGCAGAGCCATAATAAAATGGCAGCTCTTCCTGTGAAACAAAGCCCGGATAATGGTAATCCAACTTTTCTTTGTCCATTTCAGAAATGATTTCATCCCTTAATGGACCGTCGCCGATTACCAGCAGACGAATATCATTTTTATATGCCTTTTTTAATTCACCGGCAACCTGGATAAAGAACCCCGGATTTTTAGACCCGATCAGCCGGCCTGAAAATAACAGGTCGTAAGGACGGCTTTGGTGAGTTGAATTGTTGTTTGAAAAAACATTGTTGTCAATAATCAAAGGGCTGATAAATATTTTACCCGGTGGTATATTATAAGATTCGAAATATTTTTTTCCTTTCACACTACAGGCAATGAATGTTTCACTTGATCTGTACACCACTTTCCTCAGCATTTTATGAAAAACAGATAATTGGTCTTCAAGAAGTGCCCAC
>JBJMLW010000551.1:0-2978 GCA_045805105.1 Flavisolibacter sp.
CATCAAGGTGGACGAAGGAAGAAAATATTATTTCGGCAACATTGCCTTCCGGGGAAATACAAAATATTCAGATTCACTGCTTCGCAGTTTTGTAGGTATCCAGAAAGGCGATACGTACAACATCGATTTGCTGAATAAGAAACTGGGTAAGCAACTGAGTGCGGAAGGTGGCGATATCGGTGCACTTTACCAGGATGAAGGCTACCTGTTCTTCAGGGCCGATGCAGTTGAAACTTCTGTATACAACGATACCATTGATTATGAGATCCGTTTACGCGAAGGAACGCAGGCGCGTTATAAGAATATCAATATCACTGGAAATGAAAAAACCAAAGATTATGTAATCCGCAGGGAACTGAGAACGATGCCTGGTGAATTATTTAGCAGGACGGACATGATCCGTTCACAGCGTGAGCTCGCAGCACTTTCTTTTTTCAACCAGGAAAAAATAAATCCTGATATTGTTCCTAACCAGGAAGATGGAACAGTAGACGTTACGTGGCAACTGGAAGAAAAATCTTCCGACCAGCTTGAATTGTCTGCCGGATGGGGAGGAGGAGTTGGTCTGACAGGAACACTTGGCGTTACCTTCAACAATTTTTCCCTAAAGAATATTTTCAACAGGAAGTCGTGGGATCCTTTGCCGCAGGGCGACGGTCAGAAATTAAGCCTCCGTTATCAATCGAACGGCCGCGCGTACAACTCTTATAATTTTTCATTTACAGAACCATGGCTAGGAGGTAAAAGACGTAACTCATTTACTGTTGCTTTTTATCATAGTAAATTTTCAAATGCATACGATCCACGGACCGGTGGATTCAGCAAGGAAAAATCGGATAGCAATTATCTGAAAACAACGGGTGTATCTATATCGCTTGGCAAAGCACTGAAATGGCCTGATGACTATTTCAGCCTTGTATATTCATTGAACTTCACACGTTATGACCTGAAGAATTATCCGATTTTCCAGGGACTTAGTAATGGGGTTTCAACGAACGTAAGTTTTAAACTTGCGTTACAAAGATCTTCGGTGTACGATCCGACATTCCCAAGAAGCGGTTCAAGTTTTACCGCGAGTGTTCAGCTGACTCCTCCGTATTCTTTGTTGAATCCAAACCTGGTGACTTCGGAAGATCCATACAAGAACCCTGAATATCATAAATGGCGTTTTAATTCAGAGTGGTATGTTCCTATCGGTAAACCTATGGGCGCTGAAAAGAACAGGCAATTTGTTTTGAAGATGGCAGCGAAATTTGGTTTCATGGGACGTTACAACAGCAAGCTTGATTTTTCACCATTTGAACGGTTCCAGCTGGGTGGCGATGGATTGACAAACAGTTATGGATTGTTGGGATATGATGTGATTTCACTTCGTGGTTATCCGGTTTTTGAATTTTCAAATCCATCCATCAATAACCCCGATCAGACAAGCGCCAACAGGTTCTTTACAATATTTAATAAGTATTCTCTCGAACTGAGATATCCTCTTGTGACGAATCCAAGCAGTACCATTTATGCACTTACATTCTTTGATGCTGCCAATGGATGGTATTCGTTCAAGACATATAATCCTTTCAAATTGCGCAGAACAGTTGGTGCGGGTATGCGTTTCTTCCTGCCGATGTTTGGATTGCTTGGCTTTGACTATGGTGTAGGTCTCGACCGCATTCAGCCGGGTAATACCAATAAACTGAAAGATGCCTCCAGGTTTACATTCATGCTGGGCTTCGAACCTGAATAATTCCTGCAATCATATAAATCATAAAAAAGTATAGTATGAAAAAGATTTTTCTTGTTGCAGCGTTCAGTCTTGCTATTGCCGGTGCAGTGCAGGCACAGAAATATGCTGTGATAGATACCCGGTATATTCTCGACAAAATGCCTGAATATAAAGCAGCCCAGAAACAGCTTGATGATTTCGCAAATGTGTGGCAGAGAGAAATTGATAATATGCAAAAAGATCTTGATAAAATGTATCGTGATTTTGATGTGGAACAGGTAATGCTGAGTGAGGAACTGAAAGGAAAAAGGCAGGAGCAGCTTTTTCAAAAAGAGAAATCCCTACGTGATCTGCAACGTCAGCGTTTCGGATTTGAGGGCGACCTGTTTAAAAAGAGACAGGAATTGATCAAACCCATACAGGACAAGGTTTACAATGCAGTGCAGAAGCTGGCGGTACAACGCGGATATGATTTTATCCTTGATAAAAGTGAAGGAATTACGGTTATCTTTGCCGACCCCAAACTCGAAAAAAGTGATGATATACTAAAAGAGCTGGGTGTTAAATAGTAAAAAATTTGTAAAAGGCAGGGTTCGCTGACAACCAAAACAACACAAAAACGATCATAATAAAACATCACAAAACAATCTCATGAACAAGATCAAATTATTTTTAATTGCAGCTGTTTTAATCGTATCAACAAATGCTGCAATGGCACAGAAGGCCGGATATGTGAGCGTAGACCAGGTATTAGGTATTTTACCGGAAGCTGCAAGGATTGATTCACTGATGCAAAAATATCAGGCAGATAGTATTAACTCTGAATATTTACAACTTTTTGAACAGTATAAATATTACGATAGTCTTTTAACCAAGACAGACACAACGAAAATGCCTGTTTCCCTGAGAAAAAAATATCATGAAGACAGGGATAACGTGGCGTACCAGGTTCAGAACTGGCAGGCAATTGCACAAAATGCTTACCAGGCAAAACAAAATCAACTTCTTCAGCCTCTTTATATGAAAGTTATTACTGCTATTCAAAGTGTGGCCAAAGAAAAAGGGTACTCTTATGTGTACGACAAGGCGGGATTAATTGTAGCACCGCCGGGTGATGACTTGTTACCTGCTGTTGCAGCGAAACTTAATATAAAGCTTCCACCGAATACACCAACTGGATTAAGGTAATCGCAGATTACACAGATTACAGTTTACAGATTATAAAAGATTATACGGACGGGTCGTTTTATAAACGACC
>JBJMLW010000552.1:0-5876 GCA_045805105.1 Flavisolibacter sp.
AGCATTTCCATGCTGTGCGTCATGATAACTCTCGACGACTTGAAAGCATTGTATACGTATTCCTTTTTTGGCTTGTCCGGAGTTACCAGTTTCAGAAGATCTTCATCCTGTGCAAAGGTTCCGGAGGCAATCAACAGAAATACAAGCAGCAGAAGGGTAGTTGGTTTACGCATGGGTAGATTATCCTTTTAATTTTTCAAGTTTCGTGTCAACATTTATTTTGATGGAGTTGGATATTTTTTCTTTCACAACAGAAGGGATCTTGATGTCGTAATCAGAAAGAAGAATATTGAAAGCTGACTCAAGTTTAAGATTCTCACCATCAATTTTTACTGTTCCGTTGGTTTCAATATCCTGAGTTACTCCATGGATAGTAAGTTTGCCTTTCACTTTTGCGGGATATGTTCCTTCTTTATCATAATTGATATCGCTGTTATTAACAATCGTTCCTTTGAATTCAGCCTTTGGAAACTTATCGCTTTCAACATAGTTTTCATTGAAATGCTGTTGCATCAGCTGTTTTTCAAATTCAAAACCTTTCATTTGAATGGCAAACTGCATAGCGCCGGATTTTGAATCCAGTACAGCCGTTACTGTTTTATTTTTTGCTTCAATGTCCTCGAGTGAAGCCTTTGAAAAGAAATTCACCTGGCCGGTTTTTGTAAAGAATTTGCTTTGTGCAAATACGCCAGACGCGGATAATGTGAACATCAATGCTACGATCAGATTCTTTTTCAACATGGTGTTTTTATTTATTTTTTTATTTTAACGCCCGCAAATGCAAGCTGTATGGTTGTACCGAGGCTAACGCCAAGGATTTCTTCTCCTTTCTCATATCCACTGCATCTGCCCTGGATTACAGCAACAGATCCTTTTGTAACCTGTTCATGATCCCTCAGATGGCGACGGTCAAGACCGCAAACAACAGCTGATTCACTTTCGGAATCACCTAAAACAATAGCTCCTGAAGTATCAATGGATTTGACTGTACCTGTAACTTCTATCACTTTATCTACATACTTCTTACTTGCAGACGCTGTATCTGAATTAAAGGCTGCAATCAGGCTGGCTGCATCAGTAACAATATCGGGTTTCCGGTTTACTACGTCTGGTGTTCTTTCATCATACATCCGGTAAGCAATTATGCCCCCTATGACAATAATGATTAATATTCCGATAATGATCTTTCTTTTCATAATGATCCTGTGTGCTTAAAAATAATCAGATGATTTTTAGCTGAAGCATGCAAAGAAAATTTTAGCAATTAGTTATTTGGTGCCCCTGCATCTACCCATGCTTTTACCTTGTTGATATCGCACTGGTTCATTTTAGGCATGCCCTGGGGCATTGCTGCAAATCCATTCTCGTGATTAATAGCTCCCAGAAGGCGTTGATCATCTACTTTGGCCTTCAGGTTGGTATATCCCTGTAAACTGAAACCACTTATGGACGTCGGTCCGCTGTGACATGTAAGACAACCGTAATTGTTAATAATTGTATTAATGGTAACAGAATAAGTCACATTCGTTGTATCGCAGCCAGTACCATATAATTCTTCTTCGCTATCGTAATAACACCCGCTTCCCGCGAAACAGCAAACAACGATCATGGCAAATAATAATGTTTTCATGTTTTAATTATTGGGTGCGCCGGCGTCTATCCATTTTTTGATCTGCTTTAGCTCACAGTCTGAAAGCATGTTTCCATTTTTGGGCATCGGCGAATATCCTGAAATATGATTAACAGCTCCCCACAATTTCCCATCATCAACTCTTGCCTTTACGCCTGAATATGTAGTATAGTCATATCCTCCTGCTGCTGCAGTGCTACTATGGCATCCCTGGCATTTACCGGAAATGATGGTTCTGATAGCTCCACTATAAGTAATGTTTGAAATATCGCAACCGCTGTTCTCACATGAATTGTTTTTTGCTCCCTGTACAATCCACTTACGAATCATATCAACCTGGTCCTGTGTCAGCCGATTTCTTGGTGGAGGCGGCATCCTGTCATCATTATCGTGGTCGGTGATTTTTTTATAGACCTCGCTATTATTTGGATTGCCGGCCCTGACATCACCTGTTGTGATAATAGAATTGTATGAAGTAAGTACAACACCGTCCTGGTGGGAAGCTGCATCATGACAGCCACTGAGTGAACAATTAGAAATGAAAATGGGTAAAACCTGTTGCTGGAAATAAACTGAATCGGGATTGCATGTACCTGTTGCCGGCGGAGTGTTGCCACCACCTGAATTACCAGGATCGCCTCCATTAATCGGGTCACCTGGAATTTCGTGCTTGCATGATATTAAAACAGTAATGGCTATCCCCATAATCAGGAGTGACAATGCGACCTTTTTCAATGCTATAAGGTTTAATACAGCATTGGTAAACACCTGGAAAATTTTCGTAACCACCAAAGTGGTATTTTTTAAAAACGAAATTATGGGTGAATGGTTGCCCGCTAGCGTACTCCAGAGCCATTGATAGTTTTTTCATCAGGGTTCACCAGAATCAGCCTGCCATCGGGTTGTTCTGCGGTTAGGATCATACCCTGGCTTTCAATACCCCTCATTTTTCGCGGAGCCAGGTTGGCAACAACAATAACCTGTTTATTTAACAGTGATTCAGGGGTAAAATGCTGCGCGATTCCGGAAACTATTGTTCTTTGTTCATTTCCAAGGTCAACCTGCAGCTTGAGCAGTTTGTCTGCTTTTTCTACTTTTTCAGCCGCAGTTATAGTCCCAATCCGTAAATCAAGTTTTGAAAAATCATCATATTGGATCTGTGATTTTGAGATCTCTGATCCAGTCCCGGTAGCTTTAACCGAGTCGGATTTCTGATTTGATTCCTGCATTTTCTTTTTATTATCTGTTTCAATCAGTGTATTGACCACTGTTGCCTGTCGGCTTTTTAATTTTAATTTTTCCACCTGTAATTCCACTTCAGCATCTTCAATTTTGCGGAATAACAATTCCGGTGAACGGAGTGAATATCCAACACTCAATAATTTTGTTTTACCTGCATTTTCCCACTCTAGGATTTTATCAACCACTTTCATCATGTGTGCCATTTTTTTTGCAGTGGAAGGAAGGAATGGATTGATTAGGATGGCAAGATTGGCGCACAATTGCAGGCACACATGTAGTGTATTATCGATCCGGGCCTGGAGAGCATCTATATCAACTTCCGGGTTGTTTATATCCGGTGAAGCTTTACCGTATTGAACGGTCTGTTTTGCTGCCTGCAATTTTTTGTCAACAATCCATGGTTCTGTTTCCTGCATGTATTTGTTTCCTGCGCGGGCAAGATCAATCACTGTAAACAATGCTTCCCTGAACTTATATTCTTCAATCAGGTTTTCAGTCTTTGTTTTTGAAACTTTCAGTTGTTCCAAAATCCCGCGGTCACGGTCATCAGCCTCATCGTTGTGAAACTTTGGAACCTTTCCACCGGTAAGCTTATGCATTAGTACAAACGTCCTGTTCACAAAATTTCCAAAGATGGCAACGAGTTCACTGTTAACCGCATCCTGGAATCCTTTCCATGTGAATTCACTGTCTTTTGTTTCAGGTAAAATTGTGGTAAGATAATATCTCAGTGCATCCGCAAGCTGTGGTCCGCCATTTTCTTTTTTGATAAAATCATCTATATAATCCTGCATGTCGAGCTTCCAGTTACGGCTGGTACTCATTTTATCCCCTTCAAGATTCATGAATTCATTAGCAGGCACATTTGCCGGTACAATGTATCCATGCAAGTGAAGCATTACAGGAAAAATAATGCAATGGAAAACAATGTTGTCTTTTCCTATAAAGTGTACAAGTTTTGTTTCTTTGTCAAGCCAGTATGGTTCCCACTTTTTGTTGTTTTCAATTGCCCATTGTTTTGTAGCACTGATATAACCGATAGGTGCATCAAACCATACGTACAATACTTTACCTTCTGCATCTGGTAACGGCACTTTTACTCCCCAGTCGAGATCTCTTGTAACCGCACGTGGAAGAAGGCCATTCTCAATCCAGCTTTTACATTGTCCAAGTACATTCGCTTTCCAGTCATTGGCATGTTCATTTAAAATCCAGTTCTTCAACCATCCTTCATGCCTGTTGAGTGGGAGATACCAGTGTTTTGTTGGTTTTTTTACTGGCGTTTGGCCGCTAAGCGTGCTCACAGGATTAATTAATTCCTCAGGACTTAGTGCGGTACCACAACGTTCACACTGGTCGCCAAATGCGTTTTCGTATCCGCAGTTTGGACAGGTGCCTTTGATATACCGGTCTGCAAGAAATGTTTGTGCCTGCTCATCGAAGTATTGCTCGCTATCTTTTACCTCCAGCTCTCCGCGATCATTGAGATAAGTAAAAAATTCCTGCGCAGTTTCGTGATGTATCGGATTACTGGTACGGTCATAAATATCAAATGAAATGAAAAGGTCATCGAAATTCTGTTTCATGATCACATGATACTTATCTATGATGGCCTGCGGCGATGTGCCTTCCTTCATAGCCTGGATGGGTATGGCAGTTCCGTGTTCATCACTTCCACAAACAAATACAACGTCTCTTTTCTGTGCCCTCAGGTAACGTACATAGATATCCGCTGGAATATATGCCCCGGCGAGGTGACCGATGTGCTTTTGCCCGTTGGCATAAGGAAGTGCAGAAGTGACCAGATATCTTTTTGGATCTTTCATTCGTTCTTAATTACATATCACGCAAAGTGGCAAAGAAATCCTCGTTTGAATAACCCACTTCGCCTCTTTGCGTGAAATATGCAAAAATACCGTAAAGCAGCGTACTGTTTTGTTTTGCAGGAACAAATGATAAATTGTGAAACATATGGACCGTAAATTTTTTTTAAATACAACAGGTGCGTTGATAACAGGGCTGACTCTTCCTTTAAAAAAAATTACGGGTACAATTACAGACGATGAAGAAGTAGAATTTAAAAGACCTCCTTACCTCAAGCCTGGGAACCTGATTGGAATTACCAGTCCTGCAGGTTATTCATCACCTGAAGAAATCCGTTCTGCAGTTGCTATTATGGAATCGTGGGGATTTAAAACTATAATCGGAGATGCTATCGGAAAAAAGGATTTTACACGTGGAGGAACAGATCAGGAACGACTGGCAGATCTTCAGAAAATGCTGGATGATCCTCAAATCAGGGCTATCATGTGTTCAAGGGGTGGTTATGGTTCTGTGCGGATAGTAGACGGTATCAACTGGACAAAATTTAAAACGCAACCCAAATGGATCATTGGATTTAGTGACATTACTGTTTTACACAGTCACATTCACCGGGTATGTAAATCTGCTTCTATTCATTCTAAAATGACTAACAGTTTTCCTGATGATATGATTTCAGCTGAACCCGTAGTGGCACAAACAATAGATTCCATACGTGATGCATTGTCTGGTAAGAAAATGAATTATGATGTTTCTCCGCAACCACGAAACAAACCGGGTATAGGAGATGGCATTCTAACGGGGGGAAATCTTAAAACACTCGAATCACTTGCAGGCAGTGCATCTGATATCCAGACTGCAGGAAAAATACTTTTTGTTGAAGACACGGGAGAATATCTGTACAGCATTGATCGAATGTTCTGGAATCTGAAAAGAACAGGGAAACTTGAAAACCTGAAAGGACTGATTGTTGGAGGATTCAAGATCAGGCCGGATGATCCCGGTGAGGAGTTTGGTAAGGATTTGTATGATATTGTTCTGGAAAAAGTAAACAGGTATAATTATCCTGTATGTTTTGAATTCCCTGTTGGACATCAGAAAGCCAATTATCCAATGAAGTGCGGCGTACGGCACAGGCTTAGTGTAAGTAGTAATGAAGTGAACTTAAAAGAAATATCATGAG
>JBJMLW010000553.1:0-2326 GCA_045805105.1 Flavisolibacter sp.
ATAGCACAGACCCTGTAATAGTTGTTTGAGTAAGACCCACATTTACATTCAGGCTTCCACCCATCATTGCTGCCTTTTTTGAAAGAGCTGCAAAATTCAGAGAAGATGTTCCTTCACGAAGCATACGTCCTGTTATATTGGCCAGCCAGATCTGATCAGGTGCTTCATGAGCATTGCCTGTTTTAATTATTAGTGTAATTGTTGATTTTGGTACATCACCATAATGCACAGTCGTCAGCTTTAGTCCGTTTGGATAGGAAATATTTTTTACCTCGGACAGTTTAAAATCTTTGGCCTTTCCACCTTCCGGGGGAGTTTGCTTTTGTGCGAAAGCAATATTCACAGATACAAGGGAAAGAAAAAATGTTATATAATTAAATAACTTTTTCATCAGATTGAAGGTTTGGGTTCAATAATCAGGATCGTCCTGTTTTTGGGGTTAAGATATTTTGCAGCCGTTTGACGGATGATTTCAGGCGTGATCTTTTTAAATTCAGATTCAAGCGTATTGATCTTCGCAGGGTTGTCGTCGAACAAAGCAAAGCATGCAAGCAGATTTACTTTTCCGATGCCGAAATTTCCTCCCATTGCATCATATAAGCCTGAACGGAGTTTCACCACTGCCAGCTGCAGGTCGTCGTTGGTTACGTGTTTAAGATCTGCAACCGCAAGATCGAATTGATGAATAATTGAATCAGCCGGGATGTTGGCATCATGAATGAGGTTGGTAGTCCAAAGCATCGGCCCATTATAATCAAACATACTTCCCAGGCCTATATTAATTCCGCCGCTTACTGAATTCGTATATCCTTTTTGCTGTACAAGTGCCTGGTATAATTTACTATCCTGTCCCTGTACCAGCATCTGGTCAATCAAACCCATTGCATAATATTCCGTTGTATTGCGCTCCGGCATTTTATAGCTGACTGCAATAGCAGGCTTTTTTGCGAGTTTATCTTCCTTGGTAAATCTTTGTTCCTTTTCCTGTTGGGGCTCTGTAAGGTCTGGTTTTGGAGGAAGAACAGATGAAGGAATTTTACTGAAATACTGGTCTATCCATTTTTTTGCTGATGCTGTTTCAAAATCTCCAGATACAACCAGCACTGCATTATTTGGTGCATAGAAAGTTTTAAAGAATGAAGTAACATCATCAAGCTTTGCTGAATCAAGGTCTGCCAGGTCGCCATAAAAGTTGTGTGCATTATACCAGTTCTTGTTGGCGTATTGTGGCATATCAAGCCATGGAAATCCACCATATGGCTGGTTAAGCACATTCACCTTTACCTCGTTCTTTACAACACCCTGTTGATTGGTAAGGTTTTCCTGGGTGATCTTTAATCCTTTCATTCTGTCTGCTTCAGCCCACAGTGCAGTCTCAAGTTTGTGCGCTGGCATCACTTCAAAATAATTGGTGAAGTCAAATCGGGTGGACCCATTAAGAATGCCGCCATTTTTCTGGACCAGCTGAATGAATTCCATTTTGCCAAGGTTTTCTGATCCCTGGAACATCATGTGTTCAAAAAGATGGGCAAAACCCGTTCTGTTTTATGGTTCTATGCGAAATCCAATGTTATAATAAACACCAACTGCAATTGTCGGTGCTGTTTTATCAGGCGACAGTACTACTTTAAGGCCATTGGGAAGTTTATAATAGGTTACAGGAACCTGCAATTCCGGAGGAGCATACTTCTGTTTCCACGAAAGCATGACGATGACGGGTAACAGCAAGCCAATTATACCCCGCCTGGAAATTGAAAACAAATGTTTCATATGTGTTCGTTGAATTTATTGATGATTTATGAGCGGATCAATTTAAAAAAGCATTGATAAAATTTACAATGAAACTTGATCAGTGGTTGAATACCGGTGTCGGACAGGTCAGCCATCTATCTGTGTGTTTTTATGAGAACCGTCACAGTAAGGTTTATTTGCTGAAAGTCCGCACCTGCAAAAAGCTGTAACGTTTCCTTTTATTGATTCAATGCCATTCTGGTCTTTTACCACAACCTCACCGCGGATGATCAATGGACCATTCCTATTAATGTCAACATGAATTTCCTGTTGTTGATTTATACCTGCTGGATGCTCATCATTAAAATAAAAACTAAGGGCTCCGCTCGGACATTTTTGTACCTGGGTTGTGATTTTTTCCGTATCACTTCCTTCCATCTGGATCCATGGCCTGCCACGTGGATTAAATACCGAAGGAAGTCCGGTAGCTTCTTTCCAGCATATGGTTGAATGTATGCAGATCCCCGGCTTCCATACAACAGTTATGGTGCCGTTGGTATAGGTTTTCATTAAAGTGTCTTTCTGCATGAGAATC
>JBJMLW010000554.1:0-4338 GCA_045805105.1 Flavisolibacter sp.
AACTTCATGTGGTGTTCCCTGTGCCATAATTCTTCCACCATGAAATCCTGCTTTTGGCCCAACATCAATCAGGTGATCCGCTGCCAGCATAATGTCCTTGTCGTGTTCCACAACCAGCACACTATTGCCAATATCGCGCAGATTTTTCAATGCAGTAATCAGCCTGTGGTTGTCACGTTGATGAAGACCAATTGAAGGTTCATCCAGTACATATGTTATTCCCTGCAGTTGCGATCCGATCTGCGTGGCGAGGCGAATACGTTGTGATTCTCCCCCGCTTAGCGTGCGTGTGGGACGGTTCAGACTGAGATAGGTTAATCCTACATCAAGAAGGAACTGAAGTCTTTCCCTTATTTCCTTGATGATTTCCTTTGCAATAATTTTCTGACTTTGATTAAGTCTTTGTTCTATACCATCGAACCAGCTGAGAAGTTGAACAAGATCCAGCTGACTTAGTTCTGAAATATTTTTCTCATCAACTTTAAACCAAAGGCTTTCTTTTTTCAAACGGGTTCCACCACATACGTGGCACGTTGTTAACTGCATAAAAGCTTCTGCCCATCGTTGAATTGCTTCACTTGTACTTGTAGCAAACCACCTTTTAACCTGGTTTACCACGCCTTCAAACTCACCGCTATAAACATTTCCATCAATGTCTTCATCATTGAATTGCAATTCATCTCCTGTCAGGCCATTTTCTTTACCATACAGGATCATGTTCAATGCTTTTTCAGGAAGGTCTTTTATAGGTTTATCAAGACTGAACTTATTTTTCCTGGAAAGTGTCTGTACCTGTCTGAATATATACGCTTCTCTTTCTCCTCCAAGTGGAGCAATTGCGCCTTCATTCACGGAGAGTGCATCATCCGGAATAATGGCAGACATGTCAACTGTATAAACTTGTCCCAAACCTTTACAGGCCGGACATGCGCCGTAAGGAGAATTAAATGAAAAAGAATTCGGTGAAGGTTCTTCATAACTGATGCCCGTGTCTTCGCACATCAATTGAGAACTGTAAACCGACCACTCCTTCTCCGCCGATGAAGTCACTGCAGCTTCCCCGCTTTTCGGAATAGTTTTACCCGAAGCAGTTTTTCTATTAGGCAGGGTCTGTGCGTTGATGGACTTCCCTTCGGGAAGGTCGGGATAGGCCTCTAAAAACATCAGGTCCTTTCCAAGCCTTAATGTTTGCTGAACACTCTGACTGATTCGGGTACGCATATCCTTTATCACTTTCAGCCTGTCAACCACTAATTCAATATCATGAATTTTATAACGGTCAACCTGCATTTTCGCTGTAATGTCCCTGATCTCCCCGTCAACTCTTACTTTAAGAAACCCTTTCTTTCTTACTTCTTCAAACAGTTCACGATAGTGCCCCTTTCGCCCACGCACCAAAGGTGCCAGGAGGGTGATTTTGTATCCATCAAATCGTTTGAAAATATTATTTACAATTTCATCTTCACTCCAGCGCACCATTTTCTTCCCGGTATTATAAGAATACGCTTCACTTGCCCGTGCAAATAACAGCCGGAGGAAATCATATACTTCTGTAACTGTTCCTACCGTGGAACGCGGATTTTTGTTGGTTGTTTTCTGTTCTATTGAAATTACTGGAGAAAGACCAGTGATCTTGTCAACATCAGGACGTTCCATTTCGCCGATGAACTGGCGTGCATATGCACCAAAGGTTTCCATATAACGCCTTTGACCTTCTGCATAAATGGTATCAAAAGCCAGAGATGATTTACCGCTGCCACTGATTCCTGTTATCACAACCAGTTTGTTCTTCGGAATTGAGATGTCGATATTCTTCAGGTTATGCTCTTTCGCACCAAAAACTTCTATAAATTCTTCCTGGCCGTGACCATTCAGGTCAGGTTGCTTCTTTTTCATATTGTCTGCTCCGCTCAAGCAGGCGAAGATACAGAAGGAGGTTATTTTGCTAAAAAATTTAACAATCGCCTTGCCACCTATGGATGGAACCTAATCTGAACTTTGGCACAGTATTCGGTAATAGGGTGAAAATAATTCCTTTAAAAAGCTAGATATGAAAAACAGACTTTTCCTTTTTATCGCTGCCCTTTTCATGGGTATCGCAGTTAATGCTCAGTCCACTTCTGATTCGATAGCAGCGAAATACCAGTTGCTTCCTATGCCGGCAGCTTTGAGTATTGAAAAAACTTTTCCGGTTCTTGGAAGTTATCAACTGAATACACCTGATGGCGCTACACAAAATGTTATGATTACCCTCGACCCTGAAAATAAAGGTATTGTATGGATAGAGGGCCTTCCCCAGGGTAAAATTAAAGCATACCTGAAGTCCGCTCCTGCTACTTACAGGATCATTGCCCAGAAATCTGAAACCGGCAAACAGATTCCAGAAGGTACACTCATTTTTGACCAGGAAACCAACAACCTGAACATTGCATTAGGAAAACCTTTTGATGCTGCAAACCCAGGTGCAATTTTCAACCTGAATCCAACAACTGATGTGGCTGCTACTGGTACCAATGAAGTGAAGGTGAAATCAAAATCATCTTCTTCAAAATCAAAATCAAGAATTGTATTCTATACAGCAACTAAGGCTGAAGCCAGCGCAACTGGTACTTCTGCCACAACTGTAACACAACAATAAATTTTCTACAGGCAAGCATGGGACTGGTGGTTTCGCCAGTCCTTCTTTATGAAATATTGAATAGTTGACTATTGATACGTTAAATAGCAAAAGAGGTATAAACATATCAACGTATCAACTTAGAAGGATTAATGAATCATTCACGAATCATTCCCTTCACCCTTTCCAACCATGAACCGCTTTCTCCGGAAGGCGGTTTTGTTTTGATACACCGTAATCGCTGTACTTTTGGTCCTCTTTATGAAAGAACTATCTGTTGTCATCCCGGTAATGAATGAAGAGGATAATATTCAGCCACTCCTCGAAGCAATAAGAAATGCATTGTCGCAATATGATTATGAAGTCGTTCTCGTTGATGATGGATCAACTGACAGTACAAAGAAAAAAGTAATTGAAAATGCAGATGAGCATATAAAGCTTGTGGAACTAAGAAAAAATTATGGCCAGAGCACAGCGATGACCGCAGGTATTGATTATGCCAATGCCCGGTTTATTGCAATGATCGATGGCGATCTTCAAAATGATCCTACAGATATCCCCTCCATGCTTGAACTGGCAAAAAAAGAAGACTGGGATGTTGTTGCAGGCAACCGGAAAAACAGGAAGGATGGAATGTTCCTGCGAAAGGTACCCAGTAAGATCGCCAATGCTCTCATACGTCGCATGACAGGTGTATATATTAAAGATTATGGGTGCACACTAAAAGTATTCAAAAAGGAAATTGCTGAAGACCTGGGATTATATGGAGAACTACACAGGTTCATTCCCGTTCTCGCGAAATTACAGGGTGCAAAGATCACACAGGTAGATGTAAAGCATCACCCGCGCAGATTTGGAAAAAGCAAATATGGTATCGGAAGAACATTCCGTGTGATATCTGACCTCGTACTGATGGTTTTCTTCCGGAAGTATCTTCAAAAGCCGATGCATCTTTTTGGAACCATAGGATTTGTCAGTTTTGGTATTGGTCTTCTCATCAACCTTTACCTGCTGATTCTGAAAATTCTCGGACACGATATTTGGGGAAAACCATTACTGATACTTGGTCTTATTTTTCTTTTGGGTGGTGTACAGCTGATCACCATCGGCATACTTGCAGAAATTGCGGTTAGAACGTACTTCGAATCGCAACAGAAAAAAACATACAATGTGCGGAATGTATTTCAGAAGGCAAGAGAAACAGAAACACTTGAGATCACTGTTTAGTGAATAAGCATTTCCCTGTTCTTTATGAACCAGTCATAAAAATTCCTGAGGCCATCCTGCAGCCTGGTCTGTGGCTGGTAATTAAAAAGTTTTTTAGCCTTGCTGATATCCGCATTGGTCCGCGGAACATCACCGGGTTGCTCGGGTAACTGATCAATCTTTGCTTTTTTACCGGTAACATCTTCGATATGGCGCACCAGATCTTTAAGTGAAACCGTTTCACTATTGCCAAGATTTACAATTTCAAAAGGTGACTGTTCATAATTAATGGCTGCGAGTAGTCCTTGTACAATATCATCAACATAAGTATAATCCCTGCTGGTTGATCCGTCGCCATACATCGCAATCGGTTCGTCCTTCAGCATCGATTGTACAAATTTGTGAATGGCGAGGTCGGGGCGCTGTGAAGGTCCGTAAACGGTAAACAACCGAAGCGCAATGAAACGGATACCGTACAGGTAACTGGTAACATGTCCTGCTCCTTCGCCAGCGAG
>JBJMLW010000555.1:0-3202 GCA_045805105.1 Flavisolibacter sp.
AGTGCCTTGATATGAATTCCTTTTCCGAGGAGATGCCGAACAACCGCACCTCCCTGGTTACCCGTTGCACCCGTCACAAAAATTGTTGAAGGAGCATTCATTTGAACTTACAGCAGTTATTGCGTTGCTGTATACCTAAGTTAAGATTTAGTTTAATGTTTAAGGTTTAAACTTTTAGCTCTGAGAGATCAATAATAGAAGATAGTTTGAGAGAACAGATATTAAACTTAATCCATTCATTATCTTCCCTAAAAACAATGGTTATTCATCATGTTTTCTTCTGGTTGCATGAAGCTAACGCAGCCAACCTTCAAAAACTTTTAAATGGATTGAAAACGCTGAAATCTATAAAAACAGTCCGCAGGATTCACATTGGTGTTCCCGCATCAACTGAGAGTCGTGATGTGGTAGATCATAGTTATAGCGCAAGTGAATTACTTTTCTTCGACGACTATGAAGGACAGCTTGCCTATCAAACAGATCCTGTTCACAAAAAATTTATTGAAGATTGTGGGCAATTATGGAAGAAAGTTATAGTGTATGATTCAATAGATGTATGATTGAACCACGGAGACACAGAACACACAGAAATACTATGATCAGTGTGTTTCTGTGTCTCCGTGGTTAATTCTTACTGTTTATTATTTTTAGCATACTGATCCAGCTCATCTCTCTTTGACTGCGTAGGCAATACATCATACATCTGGCTGAAGTTTGTCGGGTCTGTTATATTCCTGTAAGCCGACTTTGCGAGTTCAAGCCTGTTATCTTCATCCGACACAAGCAAAATCAGTTTCCGGGCCTGCGCCGTGGTGAAATAATTATTGCTGTTTGAAAATGCATTAGTGAGTGCTGTCATTTTTGAAAAAGGCATCCACTGACCCTGTATATCCTTATACAGTGTATTATAATCTGCATCAGACATTGGAGAACGATATGTGCCGTTATTGTTTGTTCCGTTGTTGTACAGCGTACCGGTTCCACCGTTGTAGGTATATACATACTGTGCAAGTGCATTACGGCTATCAGTTGTATTCAGCAATTCATTTAAATCTGTAAATCGTGCTGTATCAACTATCGCGCGGTAAGAAGCCTTTGCCAGCGTGAGCCTGTCAGCTTCTGGTGTAACCAAAGAAATCAGTTGTCCTGCCTGCTCGGTTGTGAAATAATTATTCCTGTTTTCAAATGCAGTCTGGATCATCTTCATCCGTGATGCTGATCTCCATTCATTTTTTACATTTTTTAATAATGAATTGAACTTCACATCTGTCATGCCGCTTTTAGCTGCGTATTCACCTGAACTGCTGTTATTATTGTTCATTCCATAGTTGTGCAATTCATTTTTGCTTGCTGTTGTTGTTAACAGCTCATCCAGGTTGTTGTAGTTTGCCTGGTCTGAAATTCTTGGATAGGCCGCCTTTGCCAGTGTTAACCTGTTTGTTTCACCGGTAACCTGCGATATCAGCTGACCTGCTTCATCTGTTGTAAATGTATATGCTGAATTATTGAATGCATTTTTCAGCAGGGTAATCTTCGCACTATTTTTCCATTGTTTTTTTACATTCGCAAGGAGGGTGGTATAATTTGAATTGTTATCACCATAATTATTTCCTGATGCTGCTGTAGTATTGATCTTTGTTTCTTTTGTCTGGATAGTACCATCACCATTTACTGTAACCATCAGGTCATATCCTGAACGAAGTGTGACTGTTTTTGAATTTTTACTCGTGGTTTTATTCTGATTGGTACGAACAAACTGGATCTTGTGCGTTCCGGTTTTCAGGTCGGAGATGGTAACAGGATCATTTTTACTTGTTCCTGTTGAATTGTACAGATCATAAGATTTGCCATCAACCATTAACTGTTTGTTCCGGTTTCCGTTTACCTGGATAGTTAATGTACTTGTTTGTGCTAATACGGTTAAGGCTGTTCCCAAACTTAACAGCAATAAGTATAGTGATTTCATAACGATAAAGTTTTATAGTGATCTATTGTCAAAGTTTATACCATGATATGGATCAGTCTGATTGAAATACAGATGAGGTTGATATTTACTTTTTCATTGAAGAATAAATTTTTGAGCTATGCTTAGCCTTGATTTCGTCTGTGTAAATTTCATCTTCTATTAAAGAACACGCATAGATTTGTGCATTATTTAAAAGTATGGAATCACCAAAAATTGCATTGGTAACGGGCGGAAGCAGGGGATTGGGAAAAGACATGGCCTTAAATATCGCCAGAAAGGGAATGGATGTTCTCATTACATATAAATCCAAACAGCACGAAGCCGAAGAAACAGTGAAGATGATAAAGGAAACTGGCCGGAATGCAGCAGCGCTCGCTCTTGACATGGGCGATTTCCGGCAAACCGATCTATTCATTCATCGTGTAAGAGAAACGCTTTCTTCTGTTTTTAATGCAACCAAATTTGATTTTCTTGTGAATAATGCAGGCATGGGTGCAACAGTTCCATTTTCAGATGTTACAGAACAAATGTTCAATGAGTTTTTAAATGTTCACTTCAAGGGAGTTTATTTTCTTATACAGAAATCACTTCCATTACTAAATGATAATGGAGGCATCATTAATATTTCTTCGGGGAGTACACGTTTTGCAGTACCAGGATATTCAGTTTATGCTTCGATGAAAGGTGCAGTGGAAGTACTGACGCGTTACCTTGCAAAGGAACTGGGTTCTCGGGGAATTAAGGTAAATGTTGTAGCTCCCGGTCCGATTGAAACAGATTTTAATTCTGCAGCTATAAGAAGCAATCCGCAAATGAAAGGCATCCTTAGTTCGATGACAGCATTGGGAAGGGTGGGAAATGCTGATGACATTGGTAGTGTTGTAGCATTTTTATGCACCCCTGATGCGAAATGGATCAATGGTCAGAGAATTGAAGTCAGCGGCGGAATCAACATGTAATTAATGACAGTCCTTTGTATACTCTGCAATTTTTGTACTATCCTGTAATACAATTTCTGCACTGTCCGCGGTAGGAATGTCCTTTTTTATTTTTTCAAGAACACATTTGCAGTAACTGTATGATGTGTCTTCGCTATATCGTGCTTTTGCATTGTCTACACAGGAAGCCAGAAATTCGTTTTCATCCTCTTTCGACCATTGTGATGCTGTGGAATTTTTCTTATTGTCGCTGGAAGTGGATGCAGTATCAGATGAATTGTTGCACGACATCAAGAAA
>JBJMLW010000556.1:0-6801 GCA_045805105.1 Flavisolibacter sp.
CATCCCCTTTTTTTTATCGCGGGTTTCGTGGATGTGATGATTTAATAACCTCAGCATTGCTTATGAAATGATTTTTTTTAAAGTCGCGCACCGAGAAGCGAGCAGCGTGAAACTAACCTTCTATATCAAACTTCACCTCAGTTAAAACTTCCCATATCGTTCCATTATGCCTTAAAACACACACCGCATTCACGTTCCATGATGCATTAAATTTCTTTTCCCTGAAATAAGTCCAGGCTTCGTTGTAGGATTTTTTGTGAAGGTCTCTTGTGGCAATTGTAATGTGAGGAACAAAAGGCCTGGTTTCAGGTGATGCGCTGCAGATTTGATTCTGAAGTAAAAGCGATGTTGTTTTCTCCTTCAATTCATCAAGAAGGAAATTCTTCTTAAGAGAAATGAAAATTGTTTTGGGAGGAAAAGAAGAAAAGTTATCTGTAGCGAGCTCAAAGGAATTTTCTGCAGCAAGCGGTTTCAGCACTTCAGACAACATAGATTCTTTTTCCTCATTCATCCAGAAAGGCGGTACTAATGTAATGTGTGCAGGTGATCGGAGACCAACACGGCATCCATACTTGTCCTGCATCATTTGTATGTATTCAAGTATTTTTTTATTCAGCTGTTCCGGCAGAACAACGGCAACAAAGTATTGTCGGATCATCAGTAAAAGTAAATTCTTTAAAAGGTGTTCCCAGTCAATTGGTATACAGTTATAAGATATTGGGTGTTGGGATTTCGTAACTATTTTTTACTGGCAAATACAAAGGAAGGTCAGAAAAACCAAAACTCTTTGCCGCTGGCAAATTTCTGAAGATCGAATTTCATAAAGAATGAACTAACGCAATTCCGCTAACGCGGAACGCAAGGGATGCGCAAGGGAGGCAAGTGAAACAAGACTATTAAAGCAATGATTGAGTTCGAATATTAAAACGAATTAATGAAATAGTTCGTTGCTGAGGACATGGGTCTTTGCACGATTTGGGTTTCCCTTGCCCCCGATGAAATCGGAATGGTGTTAGATCATTCCTTAAATAAGAATTTAGACAATGATTATTGAAACAGCTCATTCTCAAACCAATAATCCTCAATAAAGCTAAAAGCTCTGTTGCTTCGGTGATGGGAAAGGGAGTTTAGGTTTTACCTCAAGAAAAAAGCCCCTCGGTTACGAGAGGGCTTTCTGTTGAAGGAACAATTAATCATTGTTTATATCAAAGCCATCTTTGTCTTTCTTAATGGTAAAATCTTTTTTGTCTTTGAGGAAATCCTGGTATTTTCTTACAACATCGTGCGGCTGTTTTTTGCCGTTTATAATCAGTTCACCGGATTGATACTCGATGGTATAATTGTCCTTGTTGATCAAACCATCTTTCTCAAGGCCACCAAGGAAATTTTTGTATGCAATGATTTTTTTTTTTGCAGTTTCAATGCCGGCTTTTGCACCTTCCATTGACTTTTCAATTTCAGGACGGAGGTTTTGCATTTCATCCTGAACCTTTTTCATATCTACATCTCTCACATGATCCATTTCCTGCTTCATTTTATCCCATTCAATCTTAGATAAGGAAGCATCGATCTGCGATTTTATTTTATCAAAGTCCACTTCCTTCATTGCCTTGTCAATTTGTGCTTTGATTTTGTCTCCGTCAATTTCAGCAATTGCTTTGTGCATGTCATTATTCATTTTTTCGAAATCGATATTCTTCATTGTTTTCTGGACATCGGCCTGGATTTTTGCCATATCTATTTCTTTCATGGAATTAGCCAGTTCTTTTTTCATCTGCTCCATATTCACCTTGAGCTCTTTCATAGATGCATTAAGTTGTTCATTCATTTTTTTCCAGTCGGCATCATTGATCGTTTTGTCCAATTCCATCCGGCTTTTTTCCAATTCTTCGAGGGCATCATCAATGTCCTTTATTTTTTTATTGCGATCGGGAATCGAGTCGTTTGTAGTGTGTGTAATTTTTCCGGGTTTGCCCTGCCATGCTGATGTTATCATTACGCAGGCACCGATCAGTAGTGCCAGGGGTACCTGGCGGGTCCAAAGTTTCCTGTTCATAAACGTAGGTTTTTAATTACGAAATAATTCGTATCAAATGTACGATTCGTTTCGTACTAAGGTAATTGAAATTTTTTATTTAAAAAATTTTAACATAGAGAAGCCACAAAGGCACAATCCCGAAGCTATCGGACTAAGATGCACAAATAATGAGAGAAAGCACGCTGATTTTTATGATGATTATGATCAGTTATGATTTCTAATTAGTCATATTGACTTTTGAACTTAATAGATATGAGGATTGGCAGAGCTATTTTATTATAAAAAATGAGTGTCGTTTTAGTGACATTCATAATAATGAATAATAGCAGACCTAAGTTTCCCCTTCGGGGGACAGGGGGCTATTCTAGCTTTTCCTGAAAGCCCACTTCACCATTTCACCCCAGCTTGGTTTCTTACCATACATAAGAATACCAGTGCGGTAAATTTTTGAAGCAAACCATGTAGTAAGTATAAAACCTGCAATAAGCAAACCCATTGACAAACCTAATTGCCACCACGGAACAGTACCTGGAACACCGAATGGAATGAGAGACATCATTACTATAGGAGAACTGATCGGAATAATGCTGGCCCAGAATGCAAGTTTCCCGGTAGGATCACCCATGGCAGCTGTCATCATTGCAATTGAAAAAATTACAAGCATGGTTATGGGGAATGAAAGTGACTGCGCTTCACGCATGTCTTCATTTACAGCACTTCCAATGGCTGCATATAAGGATGAATAAAAGAAAAATCCACCGAGCAGATAAAATGCAAAACAGAAAATGATCAATGGAAGGTTGATACTGGTAAAAATATTCTGTACACCACCAATTACACCCGACATTGCATTATTACTTCCACCGGAAGCCTTGGTAACATTATATATCACAAAGACCAAAGTGATCCACAATATAAATTGGGTAAGGGCAACAAGACTGATACCGATGATCTTGCCCAGCATCAGCTGGAACGGGCGTATGGATGAAACAATTACTTCAGCAATCCTGTTTGTCTTTTCTTCCATCACACCCATCATCACCTGTGCGCCATAAATAAGAAGAATAAAATAAATCAGGAAGCCACATGTATAACCAATTTTGCTGGCAATATCAGCGTCTGCATTTTTATCCTTTTGATTTTCTTCCCTGATGGAAATATTTTTTGCAAGGATTGCCCGCTTGGTGTCATCAATTCCAAGTTTTTCCGACTTAACCCTGGTCCACGCGGCATTGAGTTTTCCCTGTACCTGGAAAACTGAACCGGTTCCATGTGTTGTATTGGTTTTAAGTGTAAGGTTTCCAATACCATTTTCCAAAGACGCAGATGCAGGTACAACTATATATCCATCATAACCCAGCTTTGCATAATTTTTTATTACAGTATCCGGATTGATCGTTACATATTCCAAATACGCTGAACTGTCCTGCTGATTTGCCGCAGTGATGTTGGCTTTATTAAATAATCCGGAAGAATCTATTAATGCGACATGCAGGTTCTTCTGACTTTTCGCGGCAATATAACCGGTTCCGAAAATCAGAAGCAGGTATAATAGTGGAAAAAGAATGGTAGATATAATAAAAGATCTTTTCCGGACACGGGTTGTGTATTCACGTTTGATGATCAGCGCAGTTTTGTTCATGGCAGATGTTTAAGCAGTAACTTTTTGAAATTTTCGGGCAGTAGGCGTTCCTTCAACCAGGTGTATGAAAATATCATTCAATGATGGCAGTATTTCTTCAAAATAAATAATACCGGTATCAGACTGAAGAAAATAGCGGAGCACATCATTTGGTGTTTTCCCATCACGGATACGCACTACAAGTGAATAGTCGTCATTCTGTTTAATGATTTCGAAAGCTTCATTATGTGTGGTGGCAGGCATGGATGAAAAACCAATGCTGAAAAGATTTTCCTTGAAATCCTGCTTCACATTTTTTACAGTTCCATCAAGGATTTTCTTTCCCTGGTTTACCAGTACAATCTGGTTGCATATCTCCTCCACCTGTTCCATCCTGTGTGTGCTGAAGATGATGGTTGATCCGTTTTTTGCCAGGCGGAAAATTTCATCCTTGATCACATTACTGTTTACAGGGTCAAGTCCGCTAAATGGTTCATCGAGAATGATCAGTTTTGGATTATGCAGTACTGTAGTAACAAACTGCAGTTTTTGCTGCATACCTTTCGACAGGTCTTCCACCTTTTTATTCCACCAGCTATCCATTTCAAGTTTGGAAAACCATTCTTTCACCTGACGGTTTGCAGTGGACCTGTCAAGTCCTTTTAACTGTGCCAGGTAAAGTGTCTGTTCGCCGATTTTCATCTTCTTATACAAACCGCGTTCTTCTGGCATATAACCAATCTTTTCAACATCACGCATCGGGTCAAACTTCTTTCCTTCAAAAATGATTTCTCCCTGATCAGGATAAAGTATGCCCGTGATCATTCTCAGAAGGGTGGTTTTACCGGCACCATTCGGTCCGAGAAGTCCAAAGATTGTTCCCTCTGAAACTGAAAAGCTGATATCATCTACCGCTTTCTGGGTCGCATAATATTTTTTCAGTCCTCTTGCTTCCAGTAAATTCATGAACAGTTGATTTGATATTAAAAATAAGAGCAAAAGTCTGTGATGAAAGAAAAAATGACAAACAGGTCTTTTGCCGATACAAAACTGATGTAATATTTGTCAATGCATGGCAATGATATTGGCTATTCTTTCTCCGTCCATAGCGGCACTCATGATCCCTCCTGCATATCCTGCTCCTTCGCCACAGGGATAAAAATTTTTTACTGAAGGATGCTGAAGGTCGTTTTCATTTCGTGGAATACGAACGGGTGAAGATGTACGGGACTCAGTAGCTACAACAACAGCATCATTTGTAAGATAACCTTTCATTTTTTTTCCAAACTCCCGAAAAGCTGCCTGCAGTGAATGATGGATAAAGGAAGGAAGTACAGCGCCCAGGTCTGCCGGCGTGATTCCCGGAAGGTAACTGCAAGACGGAAGGTTTGATGATAACTTCCCACTGGAAAAATCAGCGAGTCGCTGTGCAGGAGCCATAATTTTTCCACCACCTTGATGCCATGCATTTTGTTCAACCGACTGCTGCAAAAACAAGCCTGCCAGGGGCCCGTGCTGTTGCCACGGTGTCATATTCTTTTCATCAACGGTAACAACAATTCCGCTGTTCGCAAACGGGTTGTTTCTTTTTGATGGCGACCACCCGTTTACAACAATTTCATTGTGGTCTGTTGCAGCAGGTGCAATAATTCCACCAGGACACATACAAAAGGAAAAAACACCTTTACCATTCACCTGTTGAACAAGACTGTAAGACGCAGGAGGAAGAAATTCTCCACGAACTGCAGCATGATATTGAATGGAGTCGATCAGTGACTGCGGATGTTCAACCCGAACACCCAAAGCGAAAGGCTTCGGTTCAATATGGATCTTTTTACGGTGAAGCAGGTAAAAAATATCACGCGCTGAATGGCCGGTGGCAAGAATCACCGCATCGCCATAATATTCATTACCATCTGAAGTAATAACTCCTTTCATTGTGCTATCACGAATGATGAAGTCCGTAACCTTATGATTAAAATGTATTTCTCCTCCCAGTTCAATAATCTGCTCACGAATGGCTGTAATGATCTGCGGAAGCTTGTTTGTGCCGATATGGGGGTGTGCTTCATAAAGGATCTTTTCATCAGCTCCAAAGTGGACAAGCAAACTGAGAATGCTGAAAACATCACCGCGCTTCGTGCTCCTGGTATATAGTTTTCCGTCACTATAAGTTCCTGCGCCTCCTTCACCAAAACAGTAATTGCTTTCAGGATTCATTACTCCATTTTTATTAATGGCTGCAAGATCCCTGCGACGTTCGCGTACATTTTTACCTCTTTCCAGTATAACCGGCCGGATGCCATGGTGCATTAATCGCAATGCAGCAAACAATCCGGCAGGTCCTGCTCCTATGACCAGCACCTGGTTTTTTGAATGATGTACATCTTTTAACCTGAGTGGCTCAAGGGCTACAGGCTGAAAAGGTTCATTGATAAAAACTTCAATGGTTAACTGGAACCATGTTGTTTTTCCACGCGCATCAATAGACTGCCTGAGGATGTTGAAACCGGTAATGGAATCGTCCGGTATACTGCAGGCCAGCGCCAGTAAATGTTGGAGATAAGTTTTGTCCGCAGCTTCTGAAGGCAGAACACGTAAAGAAATTTTTTTTTGCATGCCAGGTGTTTATCCTGAAAAATTGCAACACAAATGTGCAACAAAAAGCCGATCCCGCATCAGCGCGACCGGCTTGTCCCATAACTGGCAGGGACGGCAAGGCAAACATTAACACCCTACAACGTAACAACCCATTGTTCATAACGTGGGTTGCTGATGGATCCATTTCCTGGCTATGGCATCTTAAGATCATTATGTGGTATCCAGGATGACACCATCATAAAGGAGATTTGGTACTTTTCAATTTCCTCCTCCGTTAAAGCAAATGACCTTTAATAAAAACCAGGAAAATTTATCATATAAAACAGAAAGCGCCACTATAGTTATAAAACTCCTGTATAATTTTTGAACATGAACTCTGTCCTGAAGAAATAATTTTCAAGCCAAACATTTACAAGCGGGAGCAAGTTCCCATTGCAGATGTTTGGACTGCCAAAGTAATAAACAAAAATCAATTGTAAAAAAATTCAGAAATTAAGTTTGTTTCCAACAGGGAATATCAGGAAAATGACGTAACATTAAG
>JBJMLW010000557.1:0-3121 GCA_045805105.1 Flavisolibacter sp.
GGCCCAACCAGGACTGCGTATCATCAGGTAGAAATCAACTGTTGATTTTGGAGAAACGATGAATTTCAGATCTCCATCCCAGGGATAATTAGTTTGTTGTGTAATGGTAACCGGCTTACCTTTTACTGTAACAGAAGCATCACTTGCAACGAAAAGGTTTACATATAGATTATCTTCTTTTTGCGCGTAGACATATCCCGGGATGGAAGGCAGAAGCCTTGTCATATTAGTGGGGCAGCAGGAACATTCGAACCAGCCTGCACGGCTTGTTTCAAGAGCGCCGTGAGTAAAACTGTTCTTTACCTGCATGGCATTGCTGTAAAAAAAAGATTTGCCATCAAGACCAACACCGGAGATCAGACTGTTGTATAAGATCTTTTCAAGAAGGTCAATATATTTCGAGTTACCATGAAGCTGGAACATACGCTGGTTCCAGTAAACAGCCGCAATCGCGGCACATGTTTCATTGTAGGCAGTCGAATTGGGAAGTTCGTAATTATTGCCAAACCTTTCTCCGCCAGGCACGGCACCGAGACCGCCATTCACATAGATCTTTTTGTCTACCAGGTTTTGCCAGATGCTGTCGATGGAACGGAGATATTCCTGGTCGCCGGTTAATGCAGCGAGATCCGCTATTCCTGAATAGAGATAACCTGCTCTCACCGCATGACCTTCTGCTTCTCTCTGATCAATGATGGGTCTATCATCCTGCCAGTAGGAACCATTGCGAAATGGATCCCTGCTCTTTGGATCATAGCCTTCATAATGTCCTCTTGAATCAATAAAATCTTTTGCCGTTTCGAGATATTCCTTTTTACCAGTGATGCGATACAATTTTACAAGTCCCATTTCAACAATTTCATGTCCGGGTGCAACATGTCTTCTTCCCGGTCCGAATACGGAACAAACGAGATCAGCATTTTTCAATGCGATGTTCAACAAAGTCTTTTTGCCTGTAGCATAATAATGGGCAGCTGCTGCTTCGTATAAATGTCCTGCATTGTACAACTCGTGGCTCATTTCTCTTTCATTCACCCAACGTTCTTTTCCGGCCCATGGATGTGGTTGTGCCGGGTTAATTGTCCTGTTAGTATAGAGATAGCCATCAGGCTCCTGTGCCTTTCCTATTTTATCTATCAGTATATCGATATAGGCTTCAAGTTTTTTATCGGGAAAAAGGCTCAGTGAAAAAGAAGCGCCTTCAATCGTTTTATAAATATCCGTATCATCAAAAGGAAAAGTGGTGCAGAATTTTCCTGAGCGTGCTGCCGCCATTTCGAAATTCTTCACCCTGCCGGTATTTTCACATCGTTCGAATGAGGCAGGAATAGTAACAGTGTGATTTATTTTAAGTCGCGGCAACCAGAAATTGTCATTAAACTTTACTGATGTAAAATTTACTGCCTGGATGGGATAATCTCTTTTTTGTCCAAACGAGAACAATGACAGGAAAAGAGAAGAAAATAAAACGAGTTTTTTCATGGTAAAAAGTTTATTTCAATTCAAGCATCACCACTGATTGAGCAGGCAATTCAACTATAAGATTATTACCCTGTTTTTTTGCGCCGTTAAATTTTGTGATTACTACTTTATTTGGATTGTCGAATGTATTCACGTCGGTTAATTTGGCTGATGTAAGTACCTGTCCAGTGACGGTATTCCATTGTACACCATTCAGCGTAGTATTCAGGCTTATTTTTTTATTTGGATCAAGATTCACCAGGGTGATATGAATTGCGCCGGAAGAATCCCTGGAAGCGGATACATTGATCGCAGGAATTTTCTGATCACCCACAACATAATCGGGACTAACAAACTTTACCGGGAGATATTTAGCATCCTGGTGCACTTTGTACAGATCAAAAACATGATAGGTTGGTGTCAGCAACATTTTATTTCCATCAGTAAGAATAATTGACTGCAATACATTGATGGTTTGAG
Source organism: Flavisolibacter sp. (assembly GCA_045805105.1). Classification (GTDB taxonomy): domain Bacteria; phylum Bacteroidota; class Bacteroidia; order Chitinophagales; family Chitinophagaceae; genus Flavisolibacter. The sequence continues at coordinate 1,942 of JBJMLW010000557.1, forward strand.
CAAGGTTCGCCATTTTCACACGATCGCAATGGTTGTTGAAAATATTCAGCGTAGTACCTGCGACCAATGCATCGCGCAAACTGTTTTGCTGATATAAAAAACCAGGATTGGTTCCAGGCTCTACATCTGTCCAAACGCCCCACTCGTCTACAACCAGCGCCACTTTTTTCTCGCTGTCATACTTATCCATGATAGCAGAATGCTTCGTAACTAATGTGTCCATAAAGAGACAATTCTTCATAGTATTGAAGTATTCCTTTTCATCGAAACTAGTGGCAGACCCTTTCTTACTCCAGTTGCCAGTAGGCAGTGTGTAATGATGCAATGTTATCCCCCACATCATGTTGTGTGCTTCACGCATTAATGTCTCCGTCCAGTTGTAGTCGGCAACATTTGCACCGCTTGCAATTTTCAGCAATGGTGCACCCCGATAACTTTTTGCAAATGTTGTATATCGTTTGAATTCATTGGCGTAATAAGCAGGTGTCATATTACCACCGCAACCCCAACTCTCGTTACCTACGCCCCAGAATTTTACTTTCCATGGTGTGTCCCTTCCATTTTGTTTGCGCAATGCAGTTGTAGGAGTGGCGCCATCAAAATTCAGATACTCGATCCATTTAGACATTTCATCAACAGTTCCGCTTCCTACATTGCCGGCTATATAAGGTTCGCAGTTTAATAACTCGCACAATTCGAGAAATTCATGAGTGCCGAAACTGTTGTCTTCGGTAACACCTCCCCAATGTGTATTCAGTAAGGAAGGTCTTTGATTGCGCGGACCAATACCATCTCTCCAATGATATTCATCTGCAAAGCACCCGCCCGGCCACCGAAGATTGGGAACTTTAATTTTTTTCAACGCTTCCACAACATCGAGCCGAATACGATCTTTCCTGGGAACCTTAACAGAATCTGCTACCCAAAAGCCTCCATAAATACATCTGCCTAAATGTTCAGAAAAATGTCCGTAAATATGACGACTGATCGTAAGTTTTGGATCAGTTGCATCAATGGTCATTTCCACCTGGGCAAGGAGGGCTAATTGCGATAATGATACCAGTAAAAGGAAAAGGAATTTTTTCATAATGACGATTTTCTTATTCTTTACATCAATTGAATATTTCTGTTTGCTCTATTTTACAATCATTAGTTTAATTACCAGTTCTTACAGTAACAA
>JBJMLW010000558.1:0-5237 GCA_045805105.1 Flavisolibacter sp.
ATAACCAACATTGAATGGATGTTTCGGAACCGGGTTGAACCAGGGGTTATTTGCGACAGGCCTGTTGTTTGCTGCATCCCAGTATAATTGAACCATGGGTGACTGTCCAAATGAATGATTGAGCGCAATGTCCATGATCACTGCAATGCCTTTTTTATGACAGGAATCAATAAAGGCTTTCATTGTATTTTTCGGACCATAATATTTATCAGGAGCAAAATAAAAATCAGGATTATAACCCCAGCTTGAATTTCCTTCAAATTCATTCACTGGCATGACTTCAATTGCATTGATGCCCAGATTTTTCAGGTAATTGAGACTGTCGGTAACTGTTTTCCAGTCATGCGCGGCAACAAAATCACGGACGAGAAGTTCATAAATTACAAGTCCTCTTTTATCAGGGCGTGAAAACGATGAAGTGGTCCATGTATAAGTTGGTGCAGCAGTTTGCAGCACACTTACAATTCCGCTTTGACCCGCCGGATAAGATTTTAGCCCGGGATATACACTTGCAGGTATAAACTGATCACCAGAAGGATCAAGTATCTTTTCTGCATATGGATCCGCAATTTTAATACTTGCATCTACTATATACTGATAAGCATACTCTGTTCCCGGCAGTAACGGATGCACTCTTATCCAGAAAAATTTTCCATCCGGGGTCCTGTTCATTACCTGCTGCGACCAGTTATTGAATTCCCCGATTACAGTAACAAGGTTTTTTCCTGGTGCACGCAGTACAAGCGTTACTGATGTATCACCAGGTTCATAATTGATACCATCTCTCACACCAGCAGGAAGTGCAGCTGTAGGAGATGCTGGAGGTGATACGAAAAATTTCAGTGTATCGTATGTTGTGGTTGTACCATCAGAAGCCTCGGAAATCAAAACCTGTTGTCCTTCCTGGGTAATGGTAAAGCTCGAAGAATAAGTTGTAACGGATGGGGGGGAAACAGACGCCGGCTGATTATTGAAATAATGTTTGATTTGCGAAGGAGCGCTCGCATTTGATGTCATGGTAAATACGTTTCCAACTGACCATGACTGTTGTTCTGCAACGCGAAAATATTTTGGTTCGGAAGGAGGTGCATCAATCCTTACATTCAAGCCATTTCCATACACGGGGATATACATATCACTTTCATCACTATTCCGTTCAACATTATTTCCATTGCCGCTACGGAATAATATCGCAATTTTTTTTATGGTTTCTGAAGCATCCGTAATATCGAAAAAAGTGCGAAGGCTGCCATTGATTGTAAACTTCCATTTGTTTCCACCAAGGGAAACAGCATTTGCCTCCGGTGGTGTTGTAGCCCATGTGAATTTAACATGACGCCAGTCGGTACCGGAAGTACTTAGACTGGTGATGACACCAATATGAACGTACACATCGGAAACAGGAGTATGATTCAGCAACCCCTGGTTACCTTTAGTTGCATCAACAATTATTTCAAGTGATTGTGAAGGATCGGATTCCTTTGGGAAAGGAGGTGTCCACGTAAGCAACTGAGCATGCAGGGCATGGGAAAAAAATAAGACCACACAAAGGGCCAGCCATCTATTCATAGCAAGAATTTCTGTGACTAAGATAGGGTATTAATATGTACCTGGAACACGATGAGCTAAAAAGTAATCAGACGTCAGTCATCAGCCCTTGACCGTGCAGTTGGCAGTTTGGGGAAATAAAGTAAATCAGAATGTAGTTCAAGCCTGAGGACTGACGTCTGTTGACTGATGACTCTTATTTACTTTTACAATCTATGGCTTTAAATGCTTCGAAAGAAATCCTTCAAAACACTACACAGCTGCTTAAAAAAATAAAAGATGATACTATTTCTGCGAAAGATGTTGCTGTGCTGCGGGCTGTGCTTCGATTTCATGAGCACAGGTATTATATAGAAAATGATCCGCTGATTGCCGATGTGGAATATGACAGCCTGTACAAGGAGCTTGAAAAAATTGAAAAGGAAAATCCGGATCTTATTGCTGCCGATTCACCAACTCAGCGTGTTGCCAGGGGACTTACAAAGGAGTTTCCTACAGTACAGCACCTGGTTCCCATGCTTTCACTGGATAATTCCTATAATGCTGAAGACCTAATAGATTTTGACAGGAAGGCGGGTGAACTTACAGGGTTAAAGGAAATCGAATATTGTGTTGAACCAAAATTTGATGGCGCCAGTATTTCACTTATATATGAAGATGATCAACTTGTTCGTGGTGCTACCCGTGGTGATGGTGTTCATGGTGATGATGTAACACCAAATATTAAACAGATCAGGAGTATTCCTTTATCTGCAGATTTTTCATCATATGGTCTTCAAACGGTTGAAATCCGTGGTGAGGTCCTCATTAATAAAAACAATTTCAAGAAATTCAATGAACAACTGGCGGAGCAGGGAATTGCTCCACTCGCTAATCCCAGGAATGCAGCTGCAGGAACCATGCGAATTAAAGATCCACTGGAAGTGCGAAGAAGAAAATTAGAAGCATTTGTTTACCATGTGAGTTATTATACAGTCGACGGTCCACAGTCCACAGTCAACAGAAAAAAAATTAAGAACCGTGAACTTCCAACACATGCATCTACGCTTGAAATGTTGTGGGATTTGGGTTTCAGAAGCCCGGAAAAAGAAAAAAAAGTTGTGAAAGGAATACAGGCAGTCATGGATTACTGTAATGAATATGAAAAACTGCGTGATGACCTTCCTTATGAGATTGATGGAATGGTGATCAAGGTGAATGATTTTGAATTGCAGGAAAAGATGGGAATGACAACGCATCATCCCAGGTGGGCAATGGCTTTTAAATTCAAGGCCCGCCAGGCAACCAGCAAACTGCTTGCAGTAGAATACCAGGTAGGACGAACGGGGAACATTGGTCCTGTTGCGAAGATTGATCCGGTACATATCGGAGGTGTAACAGTTCGATCTGTTTCACTTTTTAATGAAGATGTGATTCGTGATAAAGACATCAGGGTTGGAGATACTGTTCTGGTTGAACGTGCAGGTGATGTAATTCCATATATAGTGAAGCCTTTGACAGAAATGAGAAACGGTTCTGAAAAAAAGATCATGTTTCCCAAAAACTGTCCTTCATGCGGAGAAAAAATTTACCGAATTGAAGAAGAAGCTGCGTGGCGGTGCATCAATATCAATTGTCCCGCGCAGGTTCTTGAACGGCTGATGCATTTCGCAAGCAAGGATGCAATGGATATCCGGGGTCTTGGTGCAGCAATCATCGAAAAGTTTTATACACTTGGACTGCTTACTTCGATTCCCCAGATTTACCAGCTCGATTATGAAGCCATAGGACAATTGGAAGGATTTGGTAAAAAATCCATTGACAACCTGCGGACAGCAATTGAAAATTCAAAGAGTCAACCCCTGCACCGGTTGATTTATGCTTTGGGAATAAGATACGTTGGTGAAACGATGGCCAAAACACTCGCACATGCAATTGAACATTTACTTGACCTGAAAAATTTTGATGAAGAAGCGCTACAAAATCTCGAAGATGTTGGTCCTAAGGTGGCAGGAAGTGTCGTTCAGTTCTTTAACAATCATGAAAATATTCAACTGATCAGGGCACTTGAAAAAATCGGACTGAAATTAAAAAATGACAAGAAAGATTTTTCAACAGGAGGTAACCTTGAAGGACAAACGTTTCTGTTTACAGGTACACTCGCAAGACTGAAAAGAAGCGATGCCGAAGAAATAGTTGAAAAAAACGGAGGTAAAATTCTTTCTGGTGTCAGCAGTAAACTCAATTACCTGGTTGTTGGAGAAGATGCTGGAAGTAAGCTCGAAAAAGCTAAAAAAATTAATAGCATCAGGATAATCACTGAAGATCAGTTCATAAAAATGACAGGCACGGCATAAATTTTTTATACTTTGTTTTACTTCACTTCCTTCAGGTAAAACATAAGTCATGATTAAAAAGTTGCCCGGTGAAATCTGGAAACCATTAGTGTTTAGTGGGAGCAGGGATTTAAGAAACAAATATGCTGTCTCTTCCGCAGGACGTATAGCAAGCTATAAGGAAACCCTTACCAAAGACGGTAAATTATTGAACGGTTCGCTAACTACAGGTTACAGAACATTAAACCTGCACAGGCCGGGTCACAAGGGCACATTATACATTCACAGGGAACTTGCAAGGTTATTTTTGAAGAAGCCATCTGCCAAACATAAATATGTGATCCATAAAAATCACAACAAGCTTGATAATGCTGTAAAAAATCTTTCCTGGGTAACGCTTGATGATATGATACGGCATCAGCAGAAGAGTCCGGCAAAAGTAGCTTATAAAAAACGCCAGGCGAACAGGACTGAAGGGTTGAAATTAACTGCGGCGCAGGTAAAAAGAATTAAGGACACACTGAACAGCAAAAGCAGGAAGTTCACTATCAAACAGCTCGCCGATAAGTATGCTGTAAGTGAAATGACGATGTACAGGATCAAGAGTGGTGAGAATTGGGGAAGGGTGTGAAGAAGTTGGCAGTCGGCAGTCATCAGTCCACAGCAGATTTCCTATAAGAGATGTCATTCCGCAAAAGCAGGAATCTGAGGCATGCAAAAGACGGCCTTTATAAAAATAAATGGCCGACAGATGTTATTTTTTACAACTTTCTCTAATTCAGTTCTCAGATTCTTCAATCGTTGGAAGGTATCTACAGTGAAGAATGACTCCGAAGAAAAATGTTTGATAGCAAAGTATGAAGTTCTTTAATTTGTAGGGAGCGTGAATTCTTTCTTTTATGGCAAATCATTTGCCCTTTTTAACCATCTTGAAGACTCATCAAATAAAATATCCATTTGTTTTCATCTTTGCCATTTTTTCCTTTTTCTCCTTATCTGCACAGGATGTGATCAGGGTACAGTTCATTCATGGCTCCAAGCCAAAAAAAGAATACAGACACACAGAAAAAAAATGGTTTGGTGGTATCATGGGCGGCCATGCAGGAATTGAATTAAATACTAACGAGTTTTTAAGTTTTGAAGGGAATGACCGCTTTCATCCCATTGATCATTCAAAAAAAAGACATTGCTGTTACAGGCTTCTGAATGCAAAGGATTTCTGGAGCATTATGGGAACATCGGGAGACAGTGTAAGAAAAACCACGATCATTATACCTGTAAACTCCAGCCAGAAAATGATGCTTGATAGTCTCGCAGAAACATATGTTCTGCATGCTCCATACGACTATTCAGTTTTTGGAATGCGTTGTGCAT
>JBJMLW010000559.1:0-4486 GCA_045805105.1 Flavisolibacter sp.
GAAAAGATGCTACGGCATCAGCATTGATCTGTTTCTGAAAACCTTTGTGAACATGAAAAGATTTCAATTCGGAACCAAAAATAAAAAGGTCATCTTTCCAGTAATAATGAAAAGGTTTTACACCGGCCCTGTCGCGGATACAAATGAGCTCCTGGTTACCTTCGTCATACATAACAATCGAAAACATGCCACGCCAGCGGTCAATACATTTTTCTTTCCACTGTTCCCATGAATGAAGAATGACTTCAGTATCTGAGTGCGTTGAAAATTTATGTCCGAGTGATATCAGTTCATCTCTTATCTCATTGTAATTATAGATCTCGCCGTTAAAAATTAAATGCAGACCGTTATAATGCATCGGCTGGTTGGCAGCAGAACTGAGGTCTATGATGGAAAGTCTTCTGTGTCCCAAACCCACCTGTGCATTTTCACTGCTTGTAAAATAAACACCCTGGCCATCGGGACCGCGATGTGGCACCGCACATGACATGCTTTCAAGCATCGCCTGTGAACTGTTTTTTTTAAAATCCGCAAATCCGGCTATGCCGCACATAATTATATTTTTTTTCCTACGTACTCAAACCTGTTGCCCCTTTTGCCTGGCAACATGCGCGAAAGTAACATGGAAGTTTTTGCAATGAGGTGCCTTGCATTGTTGCCCGGCGATGATGAAAATTTTGCAGGGAACGGCCATGCTGATTCAAATACATGATAATATGCTGTTGTCAGTCCTGCGTTACGAAAAATCATTTCCTGGTTTTCCGCATTTGAAAATGAAATATGATAAGGCACATGTGAAGCCATTGCGCGCTCACCTTTACCTGAAAACACCCTTGATGTAAACTTTCTGAAAGCCAATGCCAGGTTTCCATTGTTTTCCAAAGGTCCCTGCGCAGCTATCAAACCTCCTTTTTTTATTTTCTTCATCATCTTTTCAAGAAAATCTGCCGGTGCATCAAGGTGTTCCAGCACATCTCCCATAAAGATAGCATTGAATAAAATGGAAGGCTGCGTGCCCCAGAATTCATCAACCGTATAAAAAGTGATACCGGGGTGTGCTTTTTTAAGACGTTCTACCAGCACCGGGTCATACTCCACACCAATGCATTTGTATCCTTTACTGCTGAAATATTTTACAAACGAACCGTCACCACACCCATAATCAACAATACTTTTCTCGTTGCTGAATTTGTCAAATAGCCTGAACCAGTTCGAATAGTCCGGCGATTCATTGAAATAAAATTCATCATGGTATGATTTCTCATACATTTTATTATAGTCTTCTTTAGCAGGAAGCGGATCAATAAAAACCAGACCACAGTCCTTACATTGCCGGTAACTGAACACCTTTCCATTGAACCTTGTCGGTCGTGGATACGCTGCTTCGGAAATATTTTCAGAATGACAAAACAGGCAGTTCATCTCATTTCACTTCTTCATGGTTATATATTTCAATCAGTTTGTTCAGGTACACTTCTTTAGATGCTTTCCGGTGCACGAGTCTTTTTCCCCGCATGGCCCTGTACTTCATTTCCATCCAGTTTTCAAGAACGAAACGGATGGCATCCGCAATGGATGATGCATCTTCCGGATCAAAATAACGCGGAACATCTTCTGCCAGCTCACGGAAAACATCCAGGTCAGATAAAATAACCGGCATCCCCGCTGCCATCGCTTCCATGGGTGAAATTCCAAATCCTTCAAACAGGGATCCCATGATATATGCATGATATTGAAGCAGGATTTTGGAAACATCATCAGCTCTGCCCATCAACCTTGCATTGATCTTTTTATTATAAATTATAGATTGCAATTCATCATGCATGTCGCCGCTGCCATAAATGTCGAGACTTACCGGAAGATCTCTCAGCAGACTTAATGCTTCGAGTATCATTGGATAATTCTTCTGCCTGCGCAGGTTTCCAACTGCTACAAGCCTGAAGCAAGGTGTTATATCCTGATCGTAATCATAGTCGAGGTTAAAATATTTCTGGTGAACATAATTATACAGGATAAAGGAAGGTCCCTTGATACCAATTGATTTTTGATAATCTTTAAGTGCTTCCCTTGAAACAGAAATGATGTACTGATCTTTTTTATAGGTGAACTGTTCGGCAATCCTGGAAAGCCTGTTTGCATCAAAGGCATCCTTGCTGAGTATATTATGAATGGTAAAAAAATACTTCACATGATCCGGAACTGCCTGGCGTGATAAAATAGTTGCATCCAGCAGGTGTGCATGAACAATGGCTACATCGTGGATCTCAATAATGCTTTTCAGTTTTGAAACTGTGCTGTTGAAATCCTTCCACCCTTCATGATGAAGTTTGTAAACGGGGTGAGGAACAAAACTGCTGACTAAATCATCAGCGCCATAGAGATAGCAAACAACATGATCATACTGTTCAAGTGATGCAACCGTATCCCTTAAAAGAACTTCAGCACCGCCGGTTCCAAGGGTATTAATGATGTGAAGAATGACCGGTTTTTTCATAGCTCGGTTAAAACTGAACGTGCAGGATTTTACTTCGAAAATGGATGGTGAAAATAATATGTATGGAGCAGATTTTCAAATTTGCGGAGGGGATGATGGACCAGGGACCATGGACCATAGACCATAGACGATGGACCATGGAATGGCTTAGATTCTCTTGCAATAACGGTACTGAAAAGACCTATGCAATTTTCGTCGCAAATGCTTTTCTAAAACTCATCCAGGGCAATGGTAATAACCGTTGTCCGACAATTGCTACAAGAACCATCAAAAGAAAAAACGAAACGGTTGTGGCATAGGCCGCACCGATGGCGCCATAAGTTCTGATGAAAAAATAATTAAAAAGGATATTCGTCAGAACATTGAAAACTGCCAGCCACGCCAGGATGCTGTTCCTCCGATAAAAAAATATAAACCCGGAAAATAAAAGATATCCACCCCAGAAGCAGTATCCCAGTGCAATCCAGAAAACATAGTTGACACCGGAATAATATAGCGGGTCAATAAAATACCGGAAAAAAAGCGGACTCAGTATGGCAATCAATAACAGCATCAGCACGCAGCCAATTGCATAGATATAACCCATCTTTACAATCTGCAGCTTACGATCTTCCGTAACATCAGAAAGCCGTTCCATCAGGAATGGTGTATAGTAATTAAAAAATGCGCTTACTACTACCAGCACCATGGAACCTACCGTGTAGCCGATATTATAAATACCCGCTTCACTAATTGAAATCATTTTTACAATGAACAGGCGGTCCGACTGGTTCACCACAAATTTGCCAATGTTGTGCAGGATCAGCGGACTTCCAAAGATGATGCCTTCCCGGATGTAGTGCCATTTCACGGGACCATGAATGAAACCTTCCTTTTTATAATACCGTGCACCCAGCAGAAAAAATATGGATGTTGTGATCAGCCATGAATACATTCGTCCTTCCCATCCCCATCCTTTGCCGATGATGAAATAAAAAGTAAGACCAACTTCCACGCATACCTTTGAAAGGTTGTATGCAGCAAAAGAGCCCGGCTTTTTCTGAAGAATAAGAAACTGAACAAACTGTTCGTAGTAAATGCTGAGAAATGTGATCAGAAGAGTGATGTATCCCCAATGAAATCCTGCATTCCCGAGTTCAAGGTCATCAGCAAAACGACCATAAAACAACCAAACTACAATTGCAAGTACGCCGGTGGTAAAAAAAGGAATAACCTGTATTGAAGTAAACCGTTCACCAAAAATTTTCCTGTTCTTTTCCTTATAATAATCAACACTGAGCAGGGAATAGGCACAAAGACTTACAACCGGGATAAGAATGGTGATATAGGTATTGAACAGTGATAGTGTTCCGTAGTCTGCAGGAAGGAGGTAGTGCGATAAAACGGGCATCACGAAAAAATTGATGCCTGCACCAATAACACCTACAAGAGTGTATAGTGAAACAGCCTGCAAAATTTTCATTGAGCCGGAGGTACGGTTACTTTTTAAAAGCATTGTTGATGGCTACAATATTTTCACCGGATATGTCAATAGAGAAATCGTATTTCAGTAAAGCAGAAAAAACACTTTTTGAACTTTGCCTGTTGATGTTATCGTGAAGCTCCAGGAAGATCATTTTTGCTTTGGGAAGCCAGCTTTCATAATTCTCACCAAATACTTTCCATTCGGCGCTTTCGATATCAATCTTCAAGAGGTCTATCGAATCCCATCCACGCTTTTGCATGATATCACTGATGCTTACTGCGGGAATGGCATCATCGCCCGGTTGTTCTGTTTCCTCCGTTCTGAAACCCCAGGAACCCCAGTCGGGATTAATGATCCGGAGATAACATGAACGACTCCATAGTCCGGCTTTTACAGGCTCGATATTCTGATAGTCTTTTGTATTTTCTTTCAGCTGCTCAAAGTTTTCGGATTCTGGTTCAAGAGAAACAATCTTTGCACCTGGAAATTTATGTGCAAACCATACTGCCGCATAACCAACATTGGCA
>JBJMLW010000560.1:0-2614 GCA_045805105.1 Flavisolibacter sp.
CACAAGTGCAATCTTGCTTACAGTTTCCAATTATTGTCGTTATCGAGTATAGCCGTTATCTCGGTGCTCATTGGCTGGATGTCTGCAGGAAAAACTTTTAGAAGCGAACCGTTTTCATCAAGCAGGAATTTAGTAAAATTTCCGTTGATCACCGGTTCGAGGCCGAGTTTCTTTGCTTCATCAAGCAGGTATTGTATCAGTGGATGGCGCAGGCTTCCATTGATCACTATTTTTTCTGTTACAGGGAAAGTGATACCATAACTATACCTGCAGAAATCCCGGATCTCGCTATTGGTTTTGAATTCCTGGTCACCAAACGCATCACCGGCGGGCAAGGCAATCACCACAAGTTTTTCTTTATATGCACTGTATAGCTGTTGCATTCCGGTGAATTGAAAAGTATAAGGCGACTTACACGCAGTGTTAACGATGAGAATTTTTTTGCCCTTAAAGTCTGAAAAATTGACCTGGCTTTCGCCGTCCACCGTATTCATTTTAAAAGAATAAATCCCCGATGAATGAACTGCGAACATGATAAAAATGGAAGCAATGATGGACGTTTTCATAGCAGATGATTTCTGCGAAAAATAAAGCACCGTGTATTAATTGTACAGGGGTGCCCAGGAGATTTTAAATTTTAAGTCCGGCGAGCTGATCAAAACGGTCTTTGAAAGGGTGAATGATCAATTAGTCGAAACTCTTCCACGTAAAAATTCGGACAATCGGAATGGTAATTGTACAGTTCATGTTGTTATTAAACCGGATAGTATGGTCGAGAACAGGATGTTTAAAATAACTGATGAACTGGACAACCTTGGCGCCCTGGGTACTGAAAATGGAAACGTTGTCCGTTTTTATAAGGGCCGGCGGATGGGCAGCTCAATGAGTGCTGTGGAAGTATTCTTTATCGAGGATGCTGCCGAAGAATGGTATGAACATTTTGAAAAGGAAATCCGCAAACTGATAGAAGTGAGTGAAGAGCAGCATGCAAAGCTTCCGCGGATAATGAGCTCAGGGTTTACCGCACATGGCAATTATCCATTTATTGAAATGGAATACATTCAAGGCAACAGTCTTGATGAAAAATTGAAAGCCGATCGTGTTTTGAAAATAGAAGAGCTGACGAAAATCGCAGAACAAGTTTCCAGAACCATCGCCCATTGCCATAACGTGGGACTACTGCATGGAGCAATTTGCAGCTGCAATGTTTTTTTTCAACCTGCAACTGGTAATTATGTTTTAACAGGCTTTGGCCTTTCCATGCTCGATGAAGTACAAAGAAAACAACAGCTGTTAAACGATGATACAGATACCATGGCACCGGAACAAAGGAACGGTGGCCTCCTCGCAGAATCGGACGTATACCGGTTTGGAAGGATGATGTATGAACTGGTAACGGGAGCAGCTGAAGGTCCTGCTTCTTACGAAAACAAACTTCCCCAGTCTGGAGATGAATTTCATCAGCATGTTGTTTCCATGAGAATGAAAGCATTGAATAAGGAAATGAATGCTCCATCGGAAGAAGTGCCTTCATGGGTTTCCGATATGATCTTCAGGTGCGTGCAGCAACAGCCAGGGAACCGTTTCAGAAATGGTGTGCAGTTGTATGATTTTATCCTGCTTGCAAACAGGAAGCCCTTAGCGAAACAAACTCCTGAACCACCCAAAAAAGAAAGGAGCACAATAGAACGTGTTTCTTTGATTGAAACAAGTACAGCACCATCCATACAAAAAAGACCTAAGGAAAAAAAGGGAGAGGAACAGGTAGTTAGAAAGAGAAGAGTAGGTCCGCGCCTCAATAAAAAAACTTCACGTTACGGATTGATTGCGGCCGCGGCTATTATCACGGCAATTGCGGTGTTTGGGATCTATTCGTACCATGGGAAGAAAGCCAATGTCAGCAAAAATGTTGTCCCCGTAACAGATACTGCAGCGGTTGCATTTTCTCAACAGGAAGAACCTGTAAAGGAAAGCCTAATTATAGAAACGAAGAAGCCGTCACCGGCTTTACGCAAGAACCTCGAGATTACCCGTAGCGCAGTAGCGAATAAATCAACAGTTAGTCAAAAAAAAATAGTTGTACATCCATGGAAGCCTGAAGGAACAACACTCGACAACAATACAGGCCTTGGTGCTTACAGGGTTGTTGGCAAGGCCTATTTTTATAACAGTCCGGATGAGACCACGCGACGGAATGCATTCATCGTGCACTGGAACAATGCCATACTTCACCCGATTGAAGAACAAAAAAATTTCATCTACATCGTGTACACAAATAATGAAGGACAAACTTCAAAGGGTTGGTTGCGAAAAAAGGACATTGTGAGGGTTGACCAATAAGAATAAGACGACAGGTTTCACATAAGTTTTTGATTTATTCCTCTAAAAACTTGCTACCTTCTTTTTGTGAAGCACCTCCTTCCCTTTATTTTTTGTTGTCTCGGTATTTGCGCACAGGCACAGAACCTGACCGGCTTCTGGAAGGGTACCCTTATGATGGGTGGCGGTTGTTTTGCCGTAAACAATATCGAACTACAACTTCATTTTGTAGGCGACAGTGTTTATGGAGATTCGTATCACTACGAGAATGTAAATTTCTACGTCAAGAAAAAGA
>JBJMLW010000561.1:0-8249 GCA_045805105.1 Flavisolibacter sp.
ATTAAAATCTTCGAACAAATTTTACAGCGCTAATTCCAATTCATTATGGCAGAAATTTTAGTGGAAAAAACCACCTCTGAAAAATCATTCACAGAAATTCTCGTCGGGCAGGCGAAGAAAACTTCCAAACCGAAAAAGGTTGAGGATGATGATGAAGATATGGCTGAAGAAGAAACTGTTCCGAAAAAATCATCAAAAAAGGCAAAGACAGATGCAGATGACGACGAGGATGAAGTAGAAGAAAAAGATGACGATTGGGATGCAGCTGAAGAAGAAGAAGAGTGGGATCCTGATTTCGAAGAATTTGACCTTCCTAAATCAAGAAAAGGTAAAAGTGGTAAAGGTGAGGAGGAAGAAGAATTCAAAGTTGAGGAAGAAGATGATTTTAAAGACATGGACCTTTTTAATGACGGTGGTTTTGATGATGAAGAAGAAGATTTTTAATTATTTATTCAATTATACAAACTGACGAGCTGCACCAATCATGTAGATGATATAGGGGTAATGAAAAAAAAGATGCTGGCCTGGGCAAACCGGTCCGGCATCTTTTGTTTTCTGGATAACCAGGATTATTCTATTCAGCCACACCGTTATGACTGCCTCCTGGCAGTTGGCGTTAAGAATTTTGTATCTCCAGGAAAGATTTCAGATATCGATCATTTTCTCGTTCACAATCCCGGGGGGGTTTTTGGTCACCTTGGATATGACCTGAAAAATGAAATACATGGCCTGTCTTCTTCGAAGAAGAACCTGGTGGGGTTTCCTGATTTTTTCTTTTTTCAACCGCAATCTCTGCTCCGGATCAATGGTGATGAACTTTTTATTGAAGCTGATGATGCCACGGAAGTTTACAATGAAATCATTCAATGCACTGACGTCGTCACGGCAAAACCAGGTGTGAAACTGAAACAAAAATTGTCACACGATGCATATATTGAAAATATTGCGCAATTGCAGAAACATATATTAAGGGGTGACTGCTACGAAATTAATTTCTGTAATGAATTTTATGCCTGTCCCGCAACTATTGATCCTGTGTCTGTTTTCTTTCAACTGATTTCTTTATCACCAAATCCATTTTCAGCGCTTTATAAACTGGATGATAAATTCCTGGTATGCGCCAGCCCCGAACGCTACCTCATGAAGAAAAAGGATATTATCCTGTCTCAACCGATGAAGGGTACCATTCGAAGAGATGTCTTCAATGAAGAACACGACAATCAACTGAAAAACGAACTTGAAGCGAGTGCAAAAGATCAGTCGGAAAATGTAATGGTTACAGATATGGTCAGGAATGACCTTTCACAGATTTGTGTAAGATCCTCCGTACACGTAAATGAACTGTTTGGAATTTATACTTACCCTCATGTTCATCAGATGATCTCAACCATCAGCGGAAAACTGGAGCACGGAACCATGTTTTCAGAAATTTTAAAAGCTACTTTTCCAATGGGTTCCATGACAGGTGCCCCGAAACTAAGAGTTATGGAATTGATTGAGCAAAATGAGGTTTCATCGAGAGGAATTTTTTCCGGTGCCGTTGGATATTTTGATCCGGATGGTGATTTTGATTTCAATGTGGTGATCCGCAGCATCATGTACAATGCAACAGAAAAATACCTTTCATACCAGGTTGGGTCTGGAATTACCTTTTACAGTGACCCTGAAAAGGAATGGGATGAATGTTTGCTGAAAGGCGAGGCGATGAAGAAGGTATTGGGGTATTGAAGTAATTAGGTATTGAGGTATTGAGGTAATGTGGTATTGCGGGATGCTGATATGTTGAATTGGAATTTGATTTACTAGTATCAAATAAACATTAAAAAAGCCCGGTGACGGGCCTTTTTAATGTTCTAACTTTTTCTATTATCTCGAATTCACGTTGGCTAGTAACTGCCTGATCGATTGATCGAGAATTTGTGTTTTGTTTGCCTGAAACAGGTTCATCTTATCATTCGTAAGGCGAAGGTCATAGTTTCCGTTTGCTGAAAGCTGTCTGTCGAAATTCGGATTGAGACGATTAAAATCGCTTATATCCATTCCGATCTGCTGGGCAATAGCAAGTGCACTATACTTTCCTGAAATGTTCAGCAAGGTAAAAGAAGGATCTGAATAAGTTACCGGTACAGCAAGTGCATCAGTCTCCTTACGCGTTAATGTTGTCAATCCACCATCTCCTTCCATAATATAATGGGTAGCGATGAATTTTTTCACATGGTTCCTCGATTCAGCTGGAAGATAATTCTGTAATTCCCAGAAGTTTCGACTTCCACTTTTGCGGATTGCGGTATTTACAATGCCAGGACCACCATTATAAGCTGCAATTACAAGCAGCCAGTCGTTGTATGTATTATACAGGTCCGACAGGTAACGGGCAGCAGCATTGGTACTCTTTACAAAATCCCTTCTTTCATCTACAGAACGGTTTACACGCAGTCCAAGGCCTTTTGCAGTTGAAGGCATAAATTGCCATGGACCTGCTGCTCCAACAGCCGAAGTTGCCGAACTTTTAAGATCTGATTCAATTACAGCCAGGTACTTTAATTCAACCGGAATGTTATGCTGGTTGAAAATTGTGTTGATCTTGTCGAAAAAAGGACGGCCCCAACCTTTCATTTTCATCAGGCGTTCACCGTCTGTTTCCATGTAATCTTCAACAAAATCTACAGCCTTTGGATTTAGTTTGGTTGTGTAGTTGTTTTGGCCTGAATTCTGTTCAAATAAATCTTTGAAACCTTCTTTGGGATCTGTTGCTACAATTTCTTTGATCGCCGAGTCCTGAACAGTGTTAGGTTGTGAAGCTCCGCCTTGTTGTGGGATTCCTGCTGTATAACCTTCGAGGGTTAGGCAGATAAGGCCGGTAGCTAACAATAAAAGTTTGTTCATCACTTATTTTTTTTAGAAGATGAGCCGAATCACACATAATCTTACTCCCTTTATTGTTGCATCATGTGATGCGTAAAGCGTAGCAAAGATACCTCATTGTGAGGAGAACCCATGACCTGAAGGCCAAAAGGAAGGTTAGAGGAATGTTTAAATAAGGGCAGGCTCATCGAGGGTATTCCGGTAAGATTCGCAAAAACTGTAAAAATATCTCCCAGATACATTTTAAGTGGTTCATTGATCAGGGTGCCTGCAGCATAGGCTGGTGTGGGAGAATTGGGAGCCAGAATGTAATCGTAATCCTTAAAAATCAGATCAGTTTGCTGTTTTAATAATTGACGGACCTGCTGTGCTTTTTTGAAATAAGCCTCAAAATAACCAGAGCTCAGAACAAAAGTGCCTAACATTATCCTTCGCTTCACCTCGGCCCCAAACCCATGAGTCCGGTTACTTTTATAAAATGTATCGAGATTATAGTTATCACCCTGTGTTTTTCCAAACCGTACTCCATCATATCGTGATAAATTGGATGAAGCTTCAGCAGTGGTTAAAACGTAATAGGCAGGAACAATATAATCCGTCAGCGAAAATGAAACCGGTTCAACGACATGCCCGCTGTCTTTTAAGGATTGTATTTTTTCAAATAATGCTTTGGAAATTTCAGGATCCACCGACTTATGATTGACCCACTCAGGAAAATAAGCAATGCGGCTAGATTCATTTGGACGAAAGGCTGAAGAAAATTCTTCCCGCGTTGTCAAAGCTGTACTATCATATTCATCAGGTCCGGAAATAACAGATAGTATGGTAATGATATCTTCAACATTTTGTGCGAGAATTCCAATCTGGTCAAAGGATGAAGCATATGCTATCAAACCATATCGGGAGATACGACCATAAGCGGGTTTGTATCCCGTAACACCACAAAAATCTGCCGGAAGCCTGATCGATCCACCTGTATCACTCCCAAGTGATGCCATACAAAGTCCGGCTCTGACAGATGCTGCGCTTCCGCCGGATGATCCTCCAGGAACAACAGAATTGTCAACGGGATTCAAAACCGGACCGAATGCCGAGTTTTCATTAGTTGATCCCATTCCAAATTCATCACAGTTTTGACGTCCTATTATGATAGCACCTTCAGACACCATCCTTTCAACAGCCGTAGCAGAATATAAAGATGTAAAACCTGACAGAATTTTTGAAGCAGCAGATACCGGGTGGTCTTTATAACAAATATTATCCTTGATGCCGATTACAACACCATGAAGTCTTCCTTTTTTTTCCTGTTTATCAAGATCTTTAGCCCTTTGAAGTGCTTCTTCTGCAAACACCTCCACAAATGCATTGAGGTGCCTGTTGGATTCGATGGTGTTGAGGAAATGTGTTACCGCCTGGATGCAGGATGTTGTACCACGATTGATTTCATTGTGGTAATGGCGGATGGATGAAAACGAAAACAAATTTTGCCCCCTTCGGGGAATCTTACGATGGTGATGAAGTAGTAGAAGAAGTAGTAGTGCTTTGGCGGTCTTTTTCGCTAATGCCTTCTTCGATCTCTTTCCGCACATTGGTTTTCGCGTCATTAAATTCGCGGATGCCCCGGCCAAGACCGCGCATCAGCTCAGGTATTTTTTTGCCTCCGAATAAAAGGAGTACGATCACCAGAATTATCAGGATTTCGTTGAAACCTAAAGGACCCATAAAAGGAATTATTTAATGAAGAATGAATACAAAGGTATTGGAATAAAGTGGTTGCCAAGCATGTTAACATCCCTTTAATTACATAAAAAATCCCGCAGGTGCGGGATCCAATTCGTTGTTTATGCTGTTTCCAGTGCTCTTTTCTTTTCCTGTATCCTTGCACTTTTACCACTGCGCTCACGCTGGTAAAATAGTTTCGCACGTCTTACGCGTCCAGCTTTGTTCAGAATAATTGAATCAATATTCGGTGAAAAGAAAGGGAAAACCCTTTCAACGCCCACGCCATCAGAAATTTTTCTTACTGTAAAGGTGGCTGTTGTTCCCTGGCCCTGCTTTTTAATCACATCACCACGAAACGACTGGATCCTTTCCTTGTTACCTTCAATGATCTTATAATTAACGGTGATATTATCGCCGGCTTTAAATTTCGGGAAGTCTTTTTTGCCCGTTAATTGATCGTGTACATAGGCAATGGCAGCGTTCATAACTGAAAATTTAAGGAACGCAAAGGTAAAGGAGAGAGGGTGAGATTCCAAGTTTATTTTGAGCTTTGAGCTTTGAGCTTCGAGCTATGGGAAGATAAAATCCTTGAATTAACTAGTTCTTAAGTTTGTTCATAAAGCTTATCAACATCTTTTGTTCCTCGTCAATTTCTTTAAGTAACAGGTTTTTTATATCCTGATTTCCATAGTTAACTGCTTCAGATAGCAATAGTTGTGTTTCCAATTCAAAAGAGGAACCTAAAGCAATTTCAATAAAGCGATGATAATCTTTAGAGCTTGACCGACTGCTACCTTCAGCAATATTTGAAGAAATAGAAACAGCGGCCTTGGTCATTTGTTGACTAAGTCCATAACGTTCTCTATCCGGCAAAGTTTGGGCAAATTTGAAAGTGTTCACAGCTATCTGAAATCCCTTAAGCCAGATTTTTAATTGTTTAAAGTTCGTCATAAAGTGAACAAGGTAAATGCTCACTCTTCCATTGTCAAGAGAAAAACCCCAAAATATCAAGTTTTTTTCTCCCAGCTCGCAGCTCGAAGCTCTTGAAGTTATCTCGCAACATTCACCGCCCTCTTCTCCCTGATCACCGTTACTTTAATTTGTCCCGGGTAGGTCATTTCCGTCTGGATTTTTTGCGCGATTTCAAAGGAAAGTTTTTCGCTTTCCTGGTCTGTAACACGGTCGGCTTCTACAATTACCCTGAGCTCACGTCCAGCCTGGATTGCATAAGCCTTTTCTACTCCGTTATAACCCTGGGCAAGATTTTCAAGTTCCTTGATCCGCTGAAGATATTGCTGCATGATTTCTCTTCGTGCACCCGGCCGGGCGCCGCTTATGGCATCGCATGCCTGCACGATCGGTGAAATAACATACTGCATTTCCATTTCATCATGATGCGCACCGATGGCATTTACAATAGCAGCCTGCTCACCATATTTTTCAGCCAGCTTTGCACCAAGAAGTGCATGGCTTAGTTCTGTTTCTTCATCAGGAACTTTTCCGATATCATGAAGCAATCCCGCTCTTTTTGCAAGCTTGGGATTAAGTCCCAGTTCAGCAGCCATTACCGAACAAAGGTTAGCCACTTCACGACTGTGCATAAGCAGGTTCTGTCCGTATGAAGATCTGAAACGCATCTTCCCTACAATTCTCACCAGTTCTTTATGAAGACCATGTATGCCTAATTCTATTACAGTACGCTCACCAATTTCCATTACCTGCTCTTCCAGTTGGCGACGTGTTTTTTCAACTACTTCTTCAATACGGGCAGGATGAATTCTACCATCTGAAACCAGACGCTGAAGGCTAAGTCGTGCAATTTCACGGCGAAGCGGGTCGAAGCATGAAAGAATAATAGCCTCAGGCGTATCATCAACAATCAGGTCTACTCCAGTTGCAGCTTCGATCGCACGAATATTCCTTCCTTCACGACCAATGATCTGGCCCTTGATTTCGTCTGTTTCCAGGTTAAAAACTGTAATTGCATTTTCAATGGCCTGTTCTGCAGCAGTTCTCTGGATGCTTTGGATTACTATTTTACGGGCTTCCTTATTTGCTTTCTGCTTTGCTTCATCAATGATCTCCTGCTGAATGCCTATCGCCCTGGATTGAGCTTCCTGCTTAAGGCTTTCTACCAGTTGTGCCTTTGCCTCTTCAGCTGTAAGACCGGAAATTTTTTCAAGTCTCCTGGTATGTTCTTCCTGGTGTTTTTCCAGTTCAGATTGCTTGACATTCACCACTTCGATCTGCCGGTTGAGATTTTGTTTGATTGCCTCATTTTCCTTGACCTGTCTTTCGAGGTGTTCTGCTTTCTGATTAATGGTAAGCTCTTTCTGCTTCAGCCTGTTTTCACCATCAGCAATTTTACGGTTCCTTTCATTTACCTCCCGGTCGTGCTCAGCTTTCAACTGTACAAAGCGTTCCTTTGCTTCAATCTCTTTTTCTTTTTTATTGGTTTCAGCCCTTAACTGGGCTTCCTTGAGGAGGGATTGTGCCTGAGATTCTGCTTCTTCAATTCTCTTTCGGGTATCTTTTGCAAAAATGAATTTACCCGCTATGATGCCAACCACGAGGGCGACAAAAGCTATGATGAATGTAATTATGTTGGGGTCCATTTACCAGAGTTTTAAAAATTTGATCGGTGATATAGTTGTTAAATTCGTTCATACCTCATCACTGTGGCAGAAGGCGAAGATACAAAAGAGGAGGTATTTTAATAAAGATGTAACGATAAAGGTGATGACTAGTTGGTGTTTTAATTTGCAAATGCCTAAACTTGCACTTCAAATTTTAAAAATGCGTAAAATAGTTTTCCTGTTGCTGTTGCCAATATTCTCCCTGGCGCAGAATTCTGATAAAAGTTTTTCCCTGAAAGGAAATCTGAATCTTCAAAAACAAATAGACTGGGTTTACCTGAGGTACAATGATGGTGACCAGCTGAAGATCGATAGTGTTCAACCTAAAAATGGCTCGTTTAAGTTTGAAGGTAAGATAGCAGAACCTACACTTGCCAGCCTTGCAGTAAAGTTTGTAAAGCAGCCGACCGATGAAAAGGTACAGAGGGAAATGATGCAGATCTTCCTTGAACCAGCAAAAATGGAACTGGTGGCCAAAGATTCCTTAAAGGCAAATAAAGTTTCCGGCTCCAAAGGACATACAGAATATGCAGAAATCCTGAAACAACAAAAGCCATATGAAGAAAAACTAAATGCTTTATACAAGACATACAGCGAGCTGAGAACTGCGGGTGATAAAGAAGGATTGAAAAAAATTGAAAATTCGATTGACCTCGTCAATGATGAAATGAAAGAAAATGTTTACCTGAATTTTATTAAGAACCATCCGAATTCCACCGCTGCACTTCCAATTCTGAAACAATATGCAGGCTGGGATATTCAACCCGATAAGGTGGAACCGCTTTTTAATTCATTACCTGCATCTACAAAAAATTTGCCTTCCGCTGTAGCATTAAAAGATCTGATCGATATTTCAAAGAAAACTGCGGTGGGTACTTACGCTATGGATTTCACACAGAATGATACTACAGGACGGCCTGTTTCTCTTTCTTCATTTAAAGGGAAATACGTCCTGGTAGATTTTTGGGCTAGTTGGTGTCAGCCATGCAGGGAAGAAAACCCAAATGTGGTTAAAGCATACAATCA
>JBJMLW010000562.1:0-3820 GCA_045805105.1 Flavisolibacter sp.
CGAAGGTGAATTGGGGTACTAAAAAAACCGAAGGCATGGGACAGCTTCACCCACTTGCCTGGTATCATAATTTTGACGGAGGCCGTGCTTTTTATACTGCATTAGGACATATGCCTGCAAGCTTTAGCGATCCGGCTTTTCTGAACCATTTATATGCAGGTATTTTCTGGGCAGCTACAGGAAAAAAATAACCTGGTCATTTTACTGAGTTAGTTCTTCGGCTTAAGGGATTGCAGAATTTCAAATAGCATCTCAGGTTCGTTGGTTGTTATAAAATCAAAATCGTTGGAAAGCAACCATTTCATTTCTTCCGGGTCGTTCACTGTCCAGGCATTCAAAATCAGCTTATGCTTCTTTGCAGAATGTATCCAGTCAAAATTTTTTCTAAATACTGAAATATGATAGTCCGCTCCGTCAATACCTTCTGCTTTTAACTGTTCGGGTGATTTATCGCCTTCGAGATACTGAGTAATTGCATGTGGATTTAGTTTGCGTATATTTTTCAGCATCTCGAAATCAAAACTGATATAAACAACCAGCGCAGAAGCACCAATTGCCTCAACCATTTTTACCACTTTCTCAGCAATTATTTGTCCGCGTTCTTTGCTTATTTCAGAAGGCTTGATCTCTACGACCAGCCGGGTCCCATTATTATCGATCATTCCCGCGAGGATGTATTCGCGCAATGTTGGTAAAGTTTCACCATTAGGCAGAGTCATTTGTGCAAGCGTCGAATAATTTGCTTTTTCTATTTCCATTTGATGATAGTCTGAATCGTGCTGAACTACAAGGATATCGTCAGCTGTCATTCGCACATCAAATTCAGATCCCGTACAACCTAGTCTGGTGGCCTCTTTCAGTGAGGCGATCGAATTTTCCGGATAACCATTTTTCTTAAATGCACCCCGGTGTGCAATTACAGGATTGCGATGAAATTTTACACCCATAATATTATTTTAAGATTCACCGGCAAAACAGAATCAAACCTTTTCATTTGCAAATGAAAATCAAAAAGTCTCAACCAGATCAGTAACGATGAATTTTTATCACGTATCATACATCAGCTTATCACATCAACTTCGTTAGAGTTGCAGCTGGTGAGCCCGGTTTGCCTGGTTCGTTGGAATACACAGAGGTTGGTATGGTCTTTTCATAGCTAAAGGTATGGATGGCGTTCGCTTTTCAATTTTGGTTGTGGATGATGACGAAGACGATCGCGAAATCATTGATGAAGCATTCAAGGAAATTGGCTATGAAGCTGAAGTTAAAAAATTCATTGATGGCGTATATATGATGCGATATCTTGAAAAAATCCAACCTTCTCTTTATCCATCGCTTATTGTTCTCGACAGCACGCTCGTTAAGGAGGATGCAATAAACATACTCTCCGCATTGAAACAAGACGACCGATATCAGGGCATCCCGGTAATCGTGTACAGTACATCTATCTCACCGCAAAAAAGAAAATTGCTGATGGAAATGGGAGCATACTCCTGCATAGAAAAAGGTTCCATAATGAGTGAGATCATAGAGGTGGCAAAGAAACTGAAAGATCTGGCAGAGGCAAATATAAAAGAACCAAACCCGAACGGGCACGCTTAACTTTATCCAAAATAAAGTCCGAGATGACACAAGGACCAATTGTTATAGTTGAAGACGATATAGACGACCAGGAGATTTACGGAGAGGCCATTAAAACCATTGGTATTCCAAATGAGATCAGGTATTTTAAAAATGGCCAGGAAGCACTTAAATATTTATATACCACATTTGAACAGCCATTTATCATTCTTTCTGATATCAACATGCCTGTGATGTCAGGGCTGGAATTCAAAGAAAAAATTCAGAACAACGACTTCCTGAGAAAAAAAGGTATCCCCTTCATTTTTATTTCTACAAATGCCACGGGACAGGCCATTCGCAAAGCACATGAACTGAGTGTGCAAGGATATTTTCAAAAGCCCAGTAAAATAGAGGACATCCAAAAAATGCTCAGCATTTTATTTAATTATTGGGAATTGTGTAAGCATATCAACAATATCTAAGAGTGGTTTGAAGTTTGAGGTTTGAGGTTAGTCCTGCGACCTCGCAGAGCCCACCAATTTCAAACTTCAATCGCCAAACTTAATAATAAGAGTACGTTGACTCCGTTGTAAAATGTTCACCTGTCCGCGGGCCATTTGTAAATACCATATCACCTTTCTTCAATAGCGGGACGTTACGATTATCATAAGTGTAACTATAATTGATGAGATAATTTATACCGTCGCCCGACCTGATATTTCTTCCGGGATTATTTTTCTGCAGTTTCACTCCGGGTAATAAAAGCAGGTGTTCGTTGAGCTGGTGCAGCAGCATAAAATCGTCAACATTGATCTTGTCATCATAATTTTCAAACCTGTCAATATAAAAAGCTTCCGGCTGTCTGCCGGCAATTGCATGCCGGTGGTCTTTTATTTCAGCGAGGTTACCATCAGCATAGTAAGTAAAACTTAGTGTTCTCTGGTTTGCGTAGCCAACGCCTTCCTGGATAAGGTCCCATTCAAGTTTTTCCAATCTGCCATTATCATAATACAGGAAACAGCGCTTATATACAATGCCGGCTGTGTTAATGATCTTAACAAGAACCAGTTTATCGTTTTCATATACATACTGGAGGCGATCATTGTTCCCCAGCGATGTATTCTTCACTTCATTGATGCGGCGGCCATTGTATTGAACTGTATAATTGGACTGGCCTGAAGCGAAGCCTGCATTTTGAATGCCTCCTGAAACATCATAGTCGAAATGATAATAAGGCGAAGGCAAATTGCTAAGAATAATTTCCTTTAAAAACACCGATTGCGGAATAACAGGTTCAGGATTAGGTTTTTGTTTTCTGCATGCAAATAAAGAAAATCCTAAAGCCAACAGAAACGAAAAATATACTCGGTTCATGGTATTTGTTTAATAGTTGGTGAAGTTCCCCGCGTTATGTGAAGTAAAAAAACGAAAATGGTCAAACTGCGACAATGAACTAATGAATTGTAAAATAGTATTCATCAATTGTTTTCTATGTGATCATCAGTGTATTCCTTAGCCGGATCAAGATTAATTTTTAGCTCACGGGGGGGTAAAACCGTTTTGGGTTGTAGTAGCTTAAATACTCAAATGAAGCAAAAGATGATGTACTTCCTCGCCTGTATGGGCATGTTAGTATGTGTACCTGCAAGTGCTCAATGGGAAGTAGGCGCCAGCTATGGCGTAGCGCTTCCTTTTACGGGTTATGGAGCTGTTGTCAAAGCTGGTGGATTATTCGGCATTTGTGCAGGCCATCGCTTTTCACAGGAAAAATGGAAAATTAATTTTAAGATGGACTGGGCAAGAATGCACAAGGATAAAACAACTGCTGATGATTTTGATGAACCACGACTGGATATTGTACCGATGACATTTTCTGTTGAACGTGTGCTGGGAAATCATCCAAACATAAAACCATATGTTGGCGCAGGAATGGGTGTAAGTATTTTTAATATTGTTTACCACAATACAACGGCAGATGTAGCGAAGGTGAATGCTAGTTTTACGCTTGTTCCTTCAGTAGGTGTTAGCCTAAAAAATGAAAGCAATATCATTCCTTTTCTTGAAGCCCGAATGGTCTTCGTTGCAGATGGACCACCAATTGCGTTCCCAAAGGCAGAAAAAGGAACCGGTTATTATGGGATCAGTGCAGGATTTAGTTATGAGTTTAACTAGGCCTTTTTTTTAGGAAGAAGACCTCGTGCACCAAGAACATAAGAAAGTTTGAAGGCTGAGGGTGAGGTTGAGTTAGTTTGATGAG
>JBJMLW010000563.1:0-6401 GCA_045805105.1 Flavisolibacter sp.
AACCGCCAGTTATGGCAGCACCTGTACCAGGATTGACGTAAGAAAAAACAGGAAATGTATAATTACCAATGGCATTGCAGCCTGCTGTGTTGAAAGTTTGCGGACCTTCATAACAACGCCAGCCATAGTTAGTTCCGGCGGCTGCATTGGATGGAGTTCTGAAATCAACTTCTTCATAGTTGCCCTGTCCCACATCACCGATCCATATGTTACCATTGGCCCTGTCGAAGCTCCATCGGAAAGGATTTCGGAGCCCAAGCGCATAGATGCGGTCATCAACTGCAGCATCAGATAAATAAGGATTGTCCGGAGGTATGGTATAGTATGGAGGTGTGAGAAAATCATCAACATTGATGCGTATCATCTTACCGAGAAGTTCATTTCCGTTCTGTGCATTATTGGGAGGATCGCCGCCGCTTCCCCCATCACCAATGGCAAAATAAAGGTTGCCATCAGGTCCAAAATTCAGCTTGCCGCCATTGTGGTTGTCATTTACGTGATGGGGAACTACAATGATTACCTGCCCGGTAGACGGATCACCAACATTGGAATTGCCAACCATGGTCTGGTAGCGACTGACAGTAACATCCCCAATAAGATCAGTATAATAAACAAAAAAATACCTGTTTGTTGTTCCATTGAATCCGGGATGGAATGCCATACTCAGTAATCCTCTTTCACCTCCGGATGTAATTATACCGGCACCACCAGCACCAAGATTCATGAATGGGGCTATTGTTATACCATCCCATACTTTAATAGTCCCACCCTGTTCAACAATAAACACGTGGTTAGAACCATCACCTGCATTTACTACATCCACAGGATTGCTAAGTCCGGATAATACCGGTTGAAATGAAATAACAGGTGCCTGGCCATTAATTTCAGACGTTAAAGAGAACAAGAAGAAAAATAAATTAACCGTGATAGCAGCCATCCTTTTCATGAGCAGCGTTTGAAATGAATACGCACAAAATCAATGCCTGGCGGCCCGAATGGGAATTAATTCATTTTTTTGCATTATGTCGAAGCTGCAGTTCTCCATAATACAAACGTCTCTTCACTGGGAGGACAAAAAAAATAACCTGCAACAATTTGAAGAAAAGATCAGATCACTCCCCCCACACGCACAAATAGTTGTATTGCCTGAAATGTTCAGTACCGGATTCAGTATGCGGCCTGAAAGTCTTGCCGAAAAAATGGATGGTGTATCAGTTACCTGGATGAAAAGAATCGCGGCTGAAAAAAAGATCATACTTACCGGCAGCCTTATAATAGAAGAAGGTGAAAAATATTTCAACCGGATGATCTGGATGCAACCCGATGGCAACTTTGGGTATTACGACAAACGACATCTTTTTGCTTTTGGCGAGGAAGACGAGCATTATTCAGCGGGAAATAAAAGACTGATTGCATCAGTAAATGGCTGGAAGGTGAACCTGATGGTATGCTATGACCTCAGGTTCCCGGTTTGGGCACGGCAGCAGTTTGACGAAGAAATGAATTTTGAATATGATGTGCTCGTATATGTTGCCAACTGGCCGGAAAAAAGAAATACAGCATGGATGTCATTACTCCAGGCACGTGCAATTGAAAACCAGTGCTATGTTATTGGTGTTAACCGTGTGGGTACCGATGGAAAAAATATTGTTTATAGCGGCGATAGCATGGTTATTGGCCCACTGGGTGAAATAATATACCATAAGGCTTTTGATGAAGATGTTTTTACTACTGCACTTGATAAAGAACATCTTACAGACGTTAGAAAAAAGTTCCAGTTCTGGAGAGACGCAGACAGGTTTAAAATTATTTAGACCCCAATGGTTCTCATCCAACCCCATTTCCTTAATACCCCAATACCTAACCTTATACCCTCCCTCACATCGGCCTCTTTTCGCGAATAAGCTGCATCACCTTATCCATTTTATAATCCGTATTATTTCGGATATCATTGACCGTTGGTTTTACTTCCACTTCAGGTATCACACCATGTCCTTTGGTAATGGAACTATCAATTACAAGCCGGAATAAGGGAAGCCGGAAACGCACTTTTGAATGTGGCAGGGTTACATCAGGAATGAGCCATGCTGTATTACCATAAGCGCCACCACCTGTTTCTTCACCAACTACAACAACATCCTTCTGGTGAATCAGTGCTTTAGCGAAGAGTGCAGCTGCTGAAAAAGTATTGCCTCCGATTATAATATATGTATCACCGGAAAAATGATTTTTCTTTTTCGGTTTGAAATATTTGTTTTCAAAATATCTGAAATGATAAAGACCATCATCTTTCTTCTTTGTCATAAAAATGAAAAATAAACGGTTCAGAAAATAACTGCTGATATAATGCTTGTAATGACTTTTCCGGCTGACAGCATACAGCGAGTCGGCAATTTTAAAAGATGTATCCGCGATATATTTCGTGAGTAGATTCGATAAAGTAACATTGCCACCTCCATTGCCGCGCATATCTACAACCAGATGTTTAATGTGCTCTTTTCGCATAGTGCGGAAGGACGAACGAAAAAATTTCCTGAGCTGGTTCTCTTTTGTAAATGTGTTTACTTCAAGAAAGGCAGTTTCCATCGTGGAGTCAATATGCATATTACGCATCGCGCGGAGTCCCAGATTTTTCGTTTCTTTTCTTGTAGGAACTGGTGGTGGCCTCCGACGGTTGGAATCAAGGAAGGGAACATTGAGGCTGAGCGATGCTCTGTGAAGTATTCCTGCTGAGTCATAATATTCAACAGGTGTTCTCGATTTCAATCCATAAATAGATCCATACATGTTTCGGAAAACGCCGGAGTTGCTTACCGTCTGGTATTTATGGGTTGTATTATAACCATCGGCTGAAATGTGTTTGAAAAATGTATCAAGGATCATGCTTATCGGCCTTCCATCAATTGACTTCAAAATTGATCCCCTCATAAGGGTGGTGTCCTTCCGGCTAAGGTTTGAAGTAACAACAACAGTATCGTCCCACGCCTTTATGCTTAGCGGAAACATGATGCTTCTTACCCTTTCTGCATATCGTGAAGCATCTTTTGAAGGACGAATAGAAGTGTGGCCGCAATGAATGCTTGAAACTACATAGCTTAACACATTCCTGAATTTGTATTCAGTTAGTGAATCCTGGAGCTTTGAAGATCCTATTTCGAAATAGCGATCAACGCTGTCCTTTGGTGTATACCAGTAAAGACTCGGATGAGATTCTTCCAGGACTTCTCTGAATACACGATAATCATCCTGTAGTTCATTAGGTGAAAACTTTTTTGAAGGATTGTAATTTTTGCTGGCCATACAGCTGCATAACAGCAATACCAGCACAAAAGGGTATAGATTGTTCATAAAGCCGACTATTTAAAGGCATTCCAGCCCTGCGCAGTAATCTTATGTTTCCCACCGCCTTTAGTTATAATGTGGGATCCCGCTTCTTCATCGGTAATGTATCCCACAACTGAGATTCCCGGATTACGTGCTATGAGATCATAGTTGTCCTGGCTAACAGTAAATAACAGTTCATAATCTTCTCCCCCGCTAAGTGCACAGGCAGTAGGATCAAGATTAAATTTAAAAGCAGCCATCCTGGTTTCTTCATTAATCGGAAGCTTGTCTTCATAGATTACGCAGCCCTTATTGCTTTGGTTGCATATGTGAAGGATTTCGGAGCTGAGTCCGTCACTGATATCGATCATGGATGTTGGCATGACACCTTCAGCAGCAAAAAAATCAATGATATCCTTTCTTGCTTCAGGCTTCAGCAGTCGTCCAACAATATATTCTTCTCCTTCGAGGTCGGGTTGAACACCCGGACTTTCAAGAAATATCTTTTTTTCCCTTTCAAGTAATGTCAATCCCAGAAACGCAGCACCAAGGTCGCCTGATACACAAACAAGATCACCCTTCCGCGCACCATCACGTTTTACATATTTGTCGGGTGTAACTTCACCAACAGCTGTACATGAAATGATAAATCCTTTCTGTGATGTTGTAGTATCGCCACCAATCAGGTCTACGCCATATCTGTTGCATGCAGCATATACACCTTCATAAAATTCATCCAGCGCTTCCACGCTGAAACGATTGCTGAATCCTAAACCAAGAATGATCTGTGTGGGAGTTGCATTCATGGCACAGATATCACTTACATTCACCACAACAGTTTTATATCCGAGGTGTTTC
Source organism: Flavisolibacter sp. (assembly GCA_045805105.1). Classification (GTDB taxonomy): domain Bacteria; phylum Bacteroidota; class Bacteroidia; order Chitinophagales; family Chitinophagaceae; genus Flavisolibacter. The sequence continues at coordinate 4,183 of JBJMLW010000563.1, forward strand.
AATGGAGTGTACATCAGATCAAAGTGAACACCTTCGATAAGGAGATCATTGGTAAGCACTGTCTGTTTTCCAAAATGATCTATTACTGCAGCATCATCACCCACGCCTACAATGCTGGATGCATTATGGACTTCAATATTTTTGGTTAGGTGATCTATGAGAGCAAATTCTCCCAGTGTCGCCACTTCCGTCCTGCTTTCGCTCATACTTGTAAGATAAATCAAGATTTTGTAGGGACATTGCCTTTTATCCATTCCAATAATTCGGCATGCATAATCCCATTACTGGCAATGATACCAGGTTGGTAAGGTGAATAGGGTTTGCCCGTAAGGTCGGTTACTTTTCCACCTGCTTCTTCCACCAACAGGAAACCTGCGGCACTATCCCATGCCTGTAACTGGTGCTCATAAAAACCATCAAACCGGCCGCATGCAACCCATGCCAGGTCAATTGCAGCTGATCCAAGACGTCTTACGGGAATACCTCTCCTGATAAAACGTTCAAAAACCTGCAGCGGTCCGTTGGGTTCGTCGAGATAGGTGTAAGGGAAGCCAGTTACAAGACATGCATTGGAAACATTTTCCTTTTTGCTCACGTTGATTTTTCTGTCATTCATGGTTGCGCCACATCCTCTTTCAGCAAAAAACAATTCATTGATGTATGGATTATAAATAGCGCCAAGAATCATTTTTTTATTGTATTCCAGGCCAATTGATATGCAACATATGGGAATGCGGTGCGCAAAATTTACTGTGCCATCTATTGGATCAACAATCCATTTGTACTGCGAATCCTGGATGAGGTCACCGCTTTCTTCAGTTAGTATATGATGTTCCGGAAAATTTTTCCTGATTACGTCAATGATGGCTTTTTCAGATGCATGGTCTACTTCCGTCACCAGGTTGTTGATTCCTTCCTTATTGGAAATTTTGAAATCGAGGTCAATAAAGCGACGCATTTCACTGGCCGCGGCCTGTATGGCTTCGAGTAGGGTGCTTTTGAGCATCTGCAAAACTAAGAGGTTAAAAGAGAAAAGAAGTTAAAGAGTCGAATCCAATTGTCTATTTAATTAACCGGAGACAAATGACAAAAGAAGGTAGATCACGTTAAAAATTACTTTGTTGCTTTCACACCTTAAAACTGGTTGCTATTTCATTAGTTTAGCAGCTAAGAGCCAAAGGATGAAGTTCAGGTCCTCTTTATCTACTTTTATCTCTTAGCCTAATTTTATTCTATTGAGACTAACTGTCATCATAGTCAACTATAATGTCAAATTCTTTCTGGAGCAGTGCCTTCTGTCTGTTCGCAGTGCCGGTAAAAAGCTTAAGATTGATGTAGTTGTTGTTGATAACCATTCAAAGGACGAAAGTGTTACGTATTTAAGACCGCGTTTTCCAGAAGTAAAATTTATTGAAAATGATACCAACACCGGCTTTGCACGTGCCTGTAACCGGGGTCTTCAGCAGGCGAAAGGTGAACTTGTATTATTCCTGAATCCTGATACAATTATTGCAGAGGATACGCTTGACAAATGTGCTGCGTTCTTTGAAAGTCATCCTGCATGTGGCGCGGCTGGAGTACAAATGATTGATGGTTCGGGCAAATATTTACGGGAATCCAAACGGTCTTTTCCATCACCGCTTACTTCTCTTTATAAACTATTCGGTCTGTCACTTTTATTTCCTCATTCTAAAATTTTCAGCCGCTATCATCTCGGACATCTCGACCGTAACAAATCACACACTGTAGATGTTCTGGCCGGTGCATTCATGATGGTTCGCATGTCGGTTCTTGAAAAAACAAATGGTTTTGACGAAGATTTTTTCATGTATGGTGAAGATGTAGACCTGAGTTACAGAATCCAGCAGCTTGGTTACAGAAACTACTATTTTTCCGAAACGAAAATCATTCATTTCAAAGGTGAAAGCACACGAAGGGGAAGCCTTAATTATGTAAGAATGTTCTACAACGCCATGAGCACTTTTGTAAAGAAACATTATGGTGGAACAAGAGCGGGCATTTTCAACGTATCCATTCACTTTGCCATCTGGGTGCGCGCATTAATAGCAGCAGTAAGCAAATTTCTGAAGTGGATTGGTTTACCATTTTTGGATGCTGTATTGATTTTATGTTCCTTCCTGCTGGTAAAAGAATTCTGGATTCACTTCGTTAGGAAGGATATTATTTATCCCGATGAGCTTCTTATTGTTTCATTCCCC
>JBJMLW010000564.1:0-4281 GCA_045805105.1 Flavisolibacter sp.
AAATGTTTCGCATGATGGTATATAACCATGCCTTGACATTGGTCCCCGGTTTATAATTCTTCCGGTAGACAAACGCCTTGTAAAGTGTTTCCTGGCAGAGGTCATTTGCTTCTTCATCATCCCGGGTAAACCGCAGAGCAAAAGGCTTCAACTCTTCGAAGGTGTTTAAGATCAGTGCATTAAATTCAGCAACAGTCATTTGTTTAACATTTGCCAGACAAAGCTAAACAAAATTTGTTTAAATAAAATTACTTTTTGTTAAACATTATTGAGTCGATATGGTCGGTTACCTCGGAAAAAGAACGGAGGAAGACCAGGTTTTCGGGAAATTTTTCTTTTACTGTCTGAACTGCGGTTCCTGAAATGAGGACTTTAGCGTCCTTTGCCGAGGAACTGAGAGCAAGCATGAATTTTTTAAACTCGTGCTGACGTGGGAAAGATGTAAGATGAAGATATAAATAGGCGGGACGTTTTGACTGTAATACATATTGAACATCTTTGAGCGGCACACTTGCGCCGAGATAGATTACCATTGAATTTCTTTTTCGCAAGAGATAATATACATACAACAACCCCATTTCATGATGTTCATCTTCCGGAAGAAAAAGAAGAAAACATGGACTGGTTTTACCAAACGGCAGTTGTTCAATTGCATAAACTATCTTTTGCCTGATAATGTTTGATACGATATGTTCCTGTACAGGAAATATGCGATCGGCCTGCCATAAAATACCTATTCTTTCCAGGAAATAAAAAATGAGGACGGTGATCGTTTCTTCAATGCCATGCTCTTTGATATAATTATTCAAAAGATCTTCGAAGGCCTGGTTTTCCATATCGATCATATAACCGATCATTTCATTTACAACCCGTTCATTATAGCCGGCTTTATGTGATAATTGCAGAACCGCCTCTGCCATCTGTGCAGGTTTCATCTTGTCAATCGTGGATATTTTATAACCAGACTTGTTAAGAAGTGAAACTGTAAGCAATGTTTTCAATTCGTCGTTGCTATAAACGCGGATATTCGTTTGCGTACGTGAAGGCTTCAAAAAATTATATCGCTGTTCCCAGATACGTATCGTGTGTGCTTTGATACCTGAAAGAGATTCGAGTTCCCTGATAGTAAAAGCCATGGTATTAATACAAACGAAAGAAAGATTAGTTGAGTTAAAGTAAGTGATTTTTAATCAACCCTGTTTCCTGTAGCCTCTTCAATTGTGCTGAAGGTAATTTTTGAAGAAGAGACAAATGTCTTACATGATGCAGATCGGTGCCCGCGAAATCATAATAGTTTTTTTTCAGCAGGTATTCTGCCAGCTCCTGCACTATTGCACCATAATGACCGCTTAGAGATAAAAGATTAACCTGGAAAAGACAGCCTGATGCCTTCAAATCATCAAAAAACTCTTTTTTTCTCGCCAGGTAAGTGTAACGTTCGGGATGACCTATGACAGGCTGGTAATTTTGCAGTTGCATCTCGAACAGCACATCCTGCAAATCCATAGGTGCCGTTAGCAATGAAAATTCTACCAGTACCATATTGCCTCCGATCGTAAGCAATGGAGCTTTCGCCTGCAGTTCTGATTGAAAATGGTCATCAATAAAATATTCCGCAGCCGCTTTCAATTCTACTTCAATACCTGCTGCACGAACGGCAGCCTTTAATTCTTCCATGCCTTTTGATATCCTTTCAATAGTATTCGGATACATATCCCAAAGGATATGCGGAGTAGTGATCAGTTTTTTATATCCGAGTGAAACCAGTCCCTGTATCAACTGGAGGGAAGTTGAGATATCGGGCGATCCATCATCGATACCTGGTATGAGATGAGAATGCATATCGGCATGTAACCATGCCAGGTCAGTAATAGCTGTATGTTTTTTTTTAAACGAAAACATGGATATAAAAATAAATCCCAAATCTGTTGATCCGGGATTTAATATGATGGTTGAAAATATTTCTATTTGCTCAAGGTAATCTTTACAAACAGATCTCTTCCGAAATCCTTGATTGTGTATTTACCCTGTAATCCAGCCTGGTCTAATATATCCACCAATGATTTTTTATTGTAAAAATAAAGAGGGCAATTTCTCATATTGTAGCGCACCTTTCTTTGCCATGTAAGAAAACCTCCGCTGGTGGGGAAGCTTCCATAGATTTCTTTCGTCACGTCGCGTTGCAGTTTCTTCAACAAAGCCACCGGGTCTTTCACGTAGTCGAATACACCCATCAGAACAGCAGCATCATACTTTTCAGTAAACTGGTGTTCCATATAATCAGCCAACACAAAAGAAATACGTCCGCTGTCTTTATACGGAGCGGTTTTTTCTTTAGCGATCGCAAGCATTCCTTCTGCCATGTCAAGTCCCACCACAGTTTTACCCTGCTTCAGGAATTCGACATCATAGACGCCGGAACCACAGCCTACATCCAGAATGGAACGGATGGACGGATTTTTAGAATTTTCTAGAGTTTCGTTGAAACGTTTGAGCATGGACTGGCGGAATAATTTATCCATCATTTTATCGAACCCGCTTCTTTTGTTCGAATGCCCATAAATGCTGTCAAAATCTGCCGCATAGCCGTGAAAAAATTTCTTTACGTCCTGCGCTTCATTTTGTACACTGGTTTTTTCCATAATAGTTATTTGAAGATATCGTTGGGTGTGCAAAAGTCGAACTCCCGAAGTAATTTATCAAGTTTTTTTTCAGTATTCTTCAGATTAAAATAGTGCGTGTATTGTATCCTTTTCGACAAACCTTTGAGGTGCGGATGACCCGGATCAAGTTCCCATGGATGAATGTAAAAAACAGCTGGTCTTTGTTTCAAGAGCTCGCTTAGTTTAGAACGGAAATAGCGAAAAGGTAGTATCCTGAAGTACGCGCCTCCCACTCCAAAATCGAATTTTGTAACCTTAAAATTGCTGATAGGGAATTCATCCAGGCCATTTTGTAGTTGATGCCGGTCTTTTCTGAAGCCCTGTATGCCGGTTCGGACCGTACTTCCAGGGAAAATGCTGGAGTCATAGGTAAAGCCTTCTTCTTTCAGGATGTCCAAAGTCCAAAGATTGCGGTTATCAATAGAAAAATAAGGTGCCCTAAAACCTTTATAACCGTTTTGAAAAGGACTGATCAGCTCCTTGCATTTTTTTAGCTCTGCACGAAACTGGCCGGGATTAATTTCGTAGAGAAAAGGGTGAGAATAGGTGTGACATGCGAGTTCATGACCTTCCCGCTGAACTTCACTGATCAATTCGGGAAATTCTTCAATCACGCGACCCAGAATAAAATACGTTGCTTTTACATTGTGCTTTGAAAGAAGGTTCAGAAGTTTGTCGTGGCCGATCTTCACACGTTTTTCATAACCCTTCCATTCTTCCTGGGCCAGTCCAATTCCCTGGTACCAGTCTTCCATATCGATCGTAAACCAAAGTTTCATTTTCTTATTTTTTTGTCAGCGTCCTGGTATACTTTCCGTAATTCTTCCCCCATTTTTACAGCGTCCCATTCGTGTTCAACATGCTGAAATGCCTTTTCCGTGAATTTCTGAGATAATTGCGCATCGGCTAATAATTTACGCGCTCCGTTGTAAAGGGCATCAACATCATATTGATCCACGATAAAGCCTGATACCTGGTCTTCGATCACCTCTCGTATCCCTTCCACTTCAAATGCGGCGACAGCAACTTTCATCAATGCAGCTTCCACGATCACTCTTGGCAATCCTTCCCTTAATGAAGTAAAAAGAAAGACATCACTGATGGAGAGATACAAAGGAACATTCTTTTTATAACCTTCAAAAATCACATCATTTGAAATTCCGAGTTCCGATGCCTGCTGTTTACACGCTTCCAGCAACTCTCCTTCGCCGATAAATATCAGTTTGCTGTCAGGGAAATCTTTTTTCAGGCGCGCAAAACATTCGATGGTATATCGTTGGGCTTTCGAGGACGAAAACCGTCCTACATTGATCATGACTTTTGTATTCGGCCCAATTCCCAACTGGTCTTTCAAAGCTTCCTGATCTCCAGGAAGCACATGGGTAAGAGCAAAGAATTTTTTCATATCAATACCACTTCTCACCACCGAATAAGGTATCCGTTTACCAATATTGTTTGCATGATAATGTTTCATTACATCGTAACTAACTGCGACGATATAATCAGAAACACCGATGGTGATTTTTTCAAGGTTGATATAAAATCTGCGTTTTGCCTTACTCATCGGGTCATTAAAAGTGACGCCATGCAAACCATAAATTATGTAAGGACAACGTGC
>JBJMLW010000565.1:0-6188 GCA_045805105.1 Flavisolibacter sp.
ATTGTTTCGTCAATCAAAACAACATCAACAATATTTTCCTTCACATAATCAATCGCATCGAAACCATTGGTAAGTGTATGCACGTCATACCCCTTATTTTCCAGAAAAATTTTCTGCGACTGAAGGCTTTCAATTTCATCATCTACCCATAATATCTTCGCCAGGCCCATAGAAGTTGATTTATTTATCCCTCGTTATTAATTAATCGAATCTTTGATGTTTGATTTAAATCAAAGATCACAGATCACAGATCGGTATCAAAGATATCTCCTATTTGATCTTTGATTCAGCGATGTTTGATTTACTTCAAATCACAAATCATAGATCACCAAATCAAAGATCAAAGATATCTTCCCTGCTTGTACATTTGAATACGTAATTCTCAAAGCATGGCATATGTTCGGAAGATCATCAACGACCCGGTGTATGGTTTTATCACAATTGACGACCCGCTGATCTTCGAGATCATTTCCCATCCATGGTATCAGCGTTTACGACGGATTCACCAGATGGCTTTTGCATCGCTTGTTTATCCGGGAGCCGTACATACCAGGCTACACCATTCGCTGGGTGCGTACCACCTGATGGGCCTTGCTCTCAATGAACTGCGCAATAAAGAAGTAGACATTACCAAAGAAGAAGAGACCGCAGCAAAGATCGCCATCCTTCTTCACGACATCGGTCATGGTCCATTTTCCCATGCACTTGAAAAAAAACTCATCCACGATGTTCACCATGAACACATTTCATCGCTGATCCTCCAGTTGCTGAATGAACAATTCAATGGAAAACTGAAGACAACAATTGAAATCTTCAATGGTACCTACCACAAGGTTTTTCTGCACCAGCTGGTTTCCGGCCAGCTCGACGTAGACAGAATGGATTACCTCACCAGGGATTCTTTTTTTACGGGTGTGGTAGAAGGCTCTATCGGTTACGACAGGATACTGAAAATGTTAACCGTTCACCAGGGAGAACTGATGATCGAGGAAAAAGCGATATACACAGTTGAAAAATTCCTTGTTTCACGAAGACTGATGTACTGGCAGGTATATCTTCATAAGGCTGTAATGGCTGCGGAAAAAATGCTTGTACGAATTATTGAAAGAGCGCAGGAACTAATTGCCGGCGGCATCGAAGTAAGAGCTGCTTCCCCGGCACTTGATTTTTTTCTGCGTGAACAGACTTCTGATGGTAATTTCATCAGGCATCTGGAAAAATTTACACAACTCGATGACACTGATGTGATGTGCACAATTAAAAACTGGTGCAGCCATTTTGATAAAATTTTGTCAAGATTATGCAGGGGACTTGTAGAAAGAAAGCTTTTCAAAGTGCGTTTACAGGCAGAGCCCTATGACCCATTAATCATTTCCACTTATATTTCTGAAGTGGTAAATAAACTGGGCATTTCAGAAAGAGAAGCCGGGTATTTTGTTTTTACAGGAGAGGCGGTCAATACAACGTACAATCCATATGATGAACACATCAGGATACTGTTCAAGGATGGCACAGTATCCGATATCTCAAAGGTGGACAATGCGTTGATACACCAGCAGGTATCCTCCCCTGTTAAAAAATATTACCTTTGTTATCTTAGATGAGAATAAAAGGCTGTAACAGCCGTTCTATTCGTGACCGTCATTTGAAGAACCAAACATTTTTATGCAGTTTACAGCCGCTCAGATTTCTATCTTGCTGAATGGAAAAATAGAGGGAAATGCCGACGCAACTGTTTCTTCTTTTGGTAAAATTGAAGAAGCGGAACAGGGTCAGCTGACCTTCCTTGCCAATCCAAAATATGAGGACTACCTCTACACCACAAGGGCTTCCATCGCAATTATCAACGATGTTTATGAACTACGTCATCCGGTTGCTCCTACCCTGATCCGGGTGAATGATGCCTATTCTGCTTTCGCGCAGCTTTTAGGCAAGTACCAGGAAATGGTAACACAGCAGATGAAAGGAATCCAGCAACCGTGTTTCATTTCGCCTTCCGCTAAAATAGAAAAAGATGTTTTTGTGGGGGCGTTTTGCTATATAGGTGAAAATGTAAAGATCGGGGCCAACACTAAAATATTTCCGAACAGTTTCATAGGCGATAACGTTTACATTGGTGAGAATTGTATCATTCATCCCGGTGTTAAAATATATCATGATTGTGTACTCCATCACAATGTGATCATTCATGCTGGAACGGTCATCGGATCCGATGGTTTTGGATTTGCACCACAAGCTGATGGTTCATTCAAAAAAGTTCCGCAGATCGGTAACGTAGTAGTGGAAGATCACGTTGAGATCGGGGCCAATACCACTATTGACAGGGCTACGATGGGTTCTACCTGTATCAAGTCAGGCGCAAAACTCGATAACCTTATACAGATTGCTCATAATGTAGAAGTGGGTGAAAGCACTGTCATTGCTGCGCAGGCGGGTGTTTCAGGTTCAACAAAAATTGGCCGGAATGTTATGATTGGCGGACAGGCCGGACTGGTAGGTCATATCCAGATTGCCGATGGATCGAAAATCAATGCCCAGAGCGGCGTGAGTAAATCAATGAAAGAACCTTACCAGGCAGTTACCGGTTCACCTGCGGCAGATTATACAAGTGCTCTCCGAAGCCAGGCTGTTTTCAGAAATCTCCCCGAACTGGAAAAAAGAATTTACGAGCTGGAAAAAATTGTAAGACAGTTGATGGCGGAGAAGGTTAATAGTTTGTAGGAAGGTCCACGGTCCACGGTCCACAGACGGTCGTTTATGTAATGAATTTTCCTATTATCACAGCTCGCCGCTAAAAACTCGAAACTTCCTCCCATTACATTTCACTTTTCGCACCCGCTTCCATCACTTCACCAACATCATATTTTGGACAGGCACCGGTCTTAGAAGCAATAAAAGCCCCCATTGAATTAGCAAAGCGGAGGCATTCATCCATACCCAGGCCACTGTGCATCCGCGAAAGAAATCCGGCTAAAAATGCGTCACCGCTACCAATCGTATCGGCAACTTTGACCTTGTAACCTTCATGCCGGAAGATCTTCCCTTCACTGCATAGAAAAGCTCCTTTCCCGCCTTTTGTTACAACTACTATCGGAATGGAAAAATGTTCCTGTAACCACCGTGCCTGTTCTTCTTCATCAATGAATGAATGGTACCACGCACTTATAAGAGGAAGTTCATGCTCATTGAGTTTAATGATGTCTGCAGAATGAAGGAGATATTCAACAATTTCTTTTGTAAAGTGAGGTGGGCGAAGGTTGATGTCAACCACCTTTTTTTGCGCAATTTCAATCAACTCCATCAAAGTTTTCCTGGAATGAATGTCCCTGCATACAAGGCTGCCAAAAATGAAATATGGCGACTGTTCAACCATAGAAAGCAAAATGTCCTTCCTTTCTATAAAATCCCATGCAACAGGATGAACGATTTCATACGTCACTTCATTATTCTCACCAATGCTGGCATTTACGACACCCGTAGTATGGTCAGGATCTATTTGAATAAAATCAGTTGTCTGTCCGTTATTATTTAAAATCCGGAGAAGTTCATTTCCGTGATTATCCTTTCCAACTCTTGAAATCAATGCTGCGGGAAGCCCAAGCTTTCCTACATGGTAGGAAACATTCATTGGAGCACCACCTGGCCTGGCTCCTGACGGAAGCAGATCCCAGAGGATTTCTCCAAAACACACAACATCATAAAACTTTGGGTTCATTCAGCAGTTGTTGTATCATGAAAATTCATTTGGATGTATATTTTTCATGAGTGTTCATTGAATGTAATACAATTAATCAATCAAATATTTCCAGGTATATGTTTTAATCTGTTTTATAATTAAAATCATTCATAGAAATCCAGTATTTTTTAACGCTATAAACCCCGTTTTAACCGCTTATTTTGGGTACATTTGCAAGAATGGACCTGCACAGCTTCTGTGCGTAAATTTTAGCGATCAAATGAGTGATATTTTAGACACGTTAGTTACCAATACGGGACCTGCGGTAATGCCCAATTATGGTGCTGATTCCATCCAGGTTCTGGAAGGCCTTGAAGCCGTTCGCAAACGTCCGGCCATGTATATCGGAGACATTGGTGTAAAGGGTCTCCACCACCTTGTTTATGAAGTTGTAGACAACTCAATAGATGAAGCGCTTGCCGGTCATTGTAAAAATATTGTTGTTACCATTCATGAAGACAACTCTATTTCTGTTGAAGATGATGGTCGGGGAATTCCAACTGGTATTCATGCAAAAGAAGGAAGGTCTGCCCTGGAGGTTGTAATGACTGTACTTCATGCTGGTGGAAAATTTGACAAGGACAGTTATAAAGTGTCCGGAGGTCTTCATGGTGTGGGTGTGAGTTGCGTGAATGCACTGAGCAAGCTTTTACATGTTACTGTATTCAGGGAAGGCAAAATCTTTGAACAGCAATACCGGATTGGTGTTCCTCAATATCCCGTTCGCGAAATCGGTGTAACCGAAAGAAGAGGTACAACTGTTCACTTCTGGCCGGATGATACCATTTTCATTACTTCAGACTACAACAAGGATATCCTCGAAAGCCGGTTAAGGGAACTTAGTTTCCTGAATAAAGGACTCCGGATTACACTTAACGACCTTCGAGAAAAAGACGATGAATCAGGTCTTACCTATGAAAAAACTTTTTATAGCGAAGGTGGCATCGTTGAATTTGTTGAAATGCTGGACAGTAATGCTTCCAGGGCACCGTTGTTACCAAAACCATTGTATGTTGAAGGAAGGGACGAAAAAAATAATGTTGCAGTTGAAGTAGCCATGATCTATAACAACAGTTATAGTGAACACATTTATTCCTACGTAAACAACATTAATACAATTGAAGGTGGAACCCATGTTGCCGGTTTTCGTCGTGCCCTTACAAGGGTTTTCAAAAGCTATGGCGACAAACAGGGACTTTTTGAAAGAGCAAAGGTGACGATTGAAGGTGATGATTTCCGTGAAGGTCTGAGCGCTATCATTTCAGTGAAAGTACCCGAGCCACAGTTTGAAGGACAAACAAAAACGAAACTAGGTAACAATGAGGTCATGGGTATTGTTGATACAACAGTATCCCGCGTGATTGAAGCATACCTGGAAGAAAATCCAAGAGACGCAAAAAATATAATTCAGAAAGTGATTCTTGCCGCCCAGGCACGCGCAGCAGCAAAGAAAGCACGGGAGATGGTGCAACGAAAAAGTGTACTGAGTGGTGGCGGACTTCCCGGTAAACTTGCCGATTGTTCTGACCGTGATCCGGAACGTTGCGAACTGTACCTCGTTGAGGGAGATTCTGCAGGAGGAACGGCAAAGCAGGGTCGGGACAGAAGTTTCCAGGCTATCCTTCCGCTTCGTGGTAAAATCCTCAATGTGGAAAAAGCCATGGAGCACAAGATCTATGAGAATGAAGAGATCCGGAATATGTATACAGCTCTTGGTGTAACTGTAGGTACGCCTGATGATCCCAAAGCACTTAACATCACGAAGCTCCGTTATCACAAACTCATCATCATGACCGATGCTGATGTTGACGGAAGTCACATTGCTACACTGATACTGACTTTTATTTTCCGCTATATGAAAGAGATGGTAGAGCAGGGATATGTATTTATCGCACAGCCACCATTGTACCTTGTAAAAAAAGGTAAAGAGCAATCCTATGCTTACAGCGAAGAGCAGCGGAAATCGTTGGTAGAAAGAATGGGAAGTGGAAATGAAGGCAGTGTGAATATTCAACGCTACAAGGGTCTCGGTGAAATGAACTCAGAACAATTGTGGGATACTACAATGAATCCTGATACACGCACACTTAAAAAAGTAACCATTGAAAGTGCTGCAGAAGCAGACCGTGTGTTCAGTATGCTCATGGGTGATGAAGTTCCACCAAGAAGAGAGTTTATTGAAAGCCATGCGAAGTATGCGAAGATCGATGTGTAGGGAGGCTGCGCGCTGCCAGCTACGCGCTACGCGACTTTGCAATGAGGGTTATTATAAATGTATTTTTTCTATTTCAGAATGATATTGAATAATCTCAATTGAAGGATTAAAAGCTTATACAATTCATAAAAATCTTCTAAACGTACATTGCCTTGCGACCCTTGCGCCTTCCCTGCGCTCATAGCGTTTAAATACGCAGGAATGTAAAAGAACTTTTAAGTAAATGGGAAATACCTA
>JBJMLW010000566.1:0-2246 GCA_045805105.1 Flavisolibacter sp.
CAAAGCTTTGCTGGACCTGCCAGTGAACAGTCAGAAGATGAAAGACCTGATCAGCTTCCTCATTCAAAAGAAAGTGGCTGTTACCTCCACCCTGCCTGTGTTTGAACCTTACACCGGAAGGGAAATAGTTTTGGGAGGCGATACCAGCATTCTGCTTCCGCAAATGAGACAAATAGTGGTATCCCGCTGGCAAAAAGGACAGAACAGGGATTCGGCATCACTAGCGCTGTTTAAAAAAGATATGGTATGGGAAAAACAGTTTTACGATGCGGGCGGTTTGCTGCTGGCTGGCACAGACCCTACCGGTTCAGGAAGAACCGTAGCGGGTTATGGCAGCCGCCGGGAGATTGAACTATTGGTAGAAGCGGGTTTCAAACCTCAGCAGGCAGTTAAGATAGCCACCCTCAACGGAGCAGTATACCTTGGTATCAGTAAAGAAACCGGAAGCATTGAAAAAGGCAAGCAGGCTGACCTGGTAGTAATGGACGGCGATCTGGAACAGGATATCCATAATATTCGCAATACAGAGATCGTTTTCAAAAAAGGCGTGGGCTTTGACAGTAAGAAAATCTTTGATTCTGTAAAAGGAAAGGTGGGGTTGAATTAATACAGAATTGGTTTCTAAGCTTACAAAATTCCATCGTCAATGGTCAATGGTGAATGGTCAATAAAATTCGAGAAACCATTCACCACTACTTGCTTATCAGGCAAGCTCCTTGCTTGATTTCAGCATGCAGCTGACATTGACTTATTGCAGGAATTATTTCTTTTTCGCAACGCCTGCCGCACTCAGACCTCTCGGTCCTTTTTCTATAGTATAGGTTACTACATCGCCTTCACTAATAGGCTCGGTAAGTTGGTTCACATGGAAAAAAATCTTTTCTCCCATCTTGGGCACAATAAAGCCAAAACCTTTTGACTGGTTGAAATAATCTACTCTTCCTTCATTTTCCATATCTTCCACTTCCTGCGCCTTGGGCACACCAATTTCAATATCTTCCGCATTGAAAACTCTCTTTTTTCCAGGATCAGGAGGCGTAGTGGTAAGGTTACCATCCTCGTCAATATAAGCCATCATATCATCAAGAGACTTCCCTTTAGACTGATTAGCTTTACGCTCTTCCATCTTCGTTTGTTTTTCCTGTCTTTCTTTTTGACGTTGCTTTTCCTTTTCCCGCTTATTAAATGTTTGCTTTGATTTTGCCATAGTTAAATTGTTGATCCATACCTGCAACCACAGGATAGATAATGTCTGTTTGTATAATTACCTCTGGATAAAGAGGCAATGAGTGATAAAATACGAGGCTCAAATTAAACCTATGAAGATAAGATCAAAATGCCATAACATATCAAAAGAAATTGATAAAAACCTTTACCTGAACGATTGCCTCATCAATGAAAATCAGATCAGTCTGCCAGGAAAACTTGCCTAATCTTCATCAGTGATAATCGCAACCAACTGGTTAAATTTTATTCAATAAGCTGAATAAAAAGTTCTGTGATTATTAAATATGGTTCCAAAACCCTAGCTTTACAATCGCCTCATGGTTAGCAAGATTGTTCTCGCCTCAATGCATCGTTACTTGCAACCCGTCTTTGTTCAGATACATTTGTTGATCGTATCACGATCTAACGTTCATTTGGTTATAGTTAAGGATAAGTTTTTTTAGTACGATTTTATTGATCACTCTTAAAAATTGTAATTATGAAGCTATCTGATTTTATCTTACTCGATGTGGAACAAAAAACAAGCACATTAATGCACGATGGCATACTGGTTGGGAAAAGGTCTGCTTCCGATCAATTGATCTTTCTGTTTCAGCTGGAAGATTTTTATGTAGAATCTTACTGCAATATGAAAGAGAAATCAATTAATGAATTCCAGATATTTACCAGTCTGGCATTATTGCATCCTTACCTGGATGCCATTTCTCTGGATGACCTGCTCAATTAAAAAGAATTCACCAATTTGATCAAACAATAGGAAGGATACATCGCTTTTGGTAGTATGAAAATGATGTATTTCCCGTTACAGTTATGAATATATATGAAGGTCTAACGTTACAGAAACCTAGTGTTTTACAGGATCAATTCCGGCATTTTCTATGATCAAAGGTTGCTCTGGAGCATCACCGTAAGTGCAGATAACTTTTATCCCTAAACCAAACTTCGCATTCATGCTGAGGTGATATTCCGCCTGCCCTAATAAAGTCTGGATCGGCAGGTCCTGCAATAAGGCAGCGGAC
>JBJMLW010000567.1:0-3204 GCA_045805105.1 Flavisolibacter sp.
TAAATGCTAAATGATGCGAAGCCTAATGATAAATTATTTGCTAAAATTCTATTAGGATGTCATCCGACGAAGGAGGGATCTGAGCTTAATAGTTAAGCGACCGATGATTTGAAACGGAAATGTCACTACATCTTTACGTCGCTTACGATAGTTTGTTTTTTTGGAACGCAAGTCCCGATTTCATCGGGACCGCAAAGGAAACGCAAAGGACGCAAATTAAATACAATTAAAAATTCCTTGCGATCCCTGGCGTAATCTTTGCGATCCCTTGCGTTCCAAAAAAAGTCCGATTACGCATGAAGGGCTGCTTCAATTCATTAATCTGTTACCGAATTAGTTTCCCGACGAAGTAGGGATTTCAACTGCAAAGGAACTTTAGTAAAATTGGAAATACACTTTTCATAAATCTTCGTCTTACTCACCGCCAGGTTTAAACAAATTACTCAACTACAACTTTCTCCGTCATCATCTTTTCGGATTTCAAATCTTTCATCCTTATATAATAAACACCTGCAGGAAGGGATGCCACATCGAATTGAATCAGTTGGCTCTTCGAATCAACATCAACATCTTTAGAGCGCAGAGACACGCCGGCATTATTGAACAATTCAATTTTCCACGTTCCCTTTTTAAAGCGGTTCATCCTGATGTTGAGCGTACTATTTCGTTTTACTGGATTTGGAAAAACAGAGAAATTTGTAAAAACGGAATCCTTGATTTTTTGAATCAAGGGTACTTTTTCTGGTTTATAGCTCATAGCGCCTACCACTACAACTTCACCATTTAAAGTTCCGATAAATGGGTTAAGCTGTATGTTATTAAAAGAAGAATCCGGATACAGTTCAACAGAAATGAATCCAACCATACTTACAACAATCGGTGTGCTGTCAACAGGTGAGGTTATTTCGAAATTGCCGGATGTATCGGTTACTACACCGCGGTTTGTATTTTTGAAAATAATAGTAGCTCCGGGAATAGGTTTGCCCTTTTCATCAGTGACATTTCCTTTAATGGTTTTGTCCATGTGCGTTTTTTTCTCCGGAAATGCCAACATTCCCATCACCTGACCTTTAACCTTACATTCGATAGGATTTTTTGTAAAAGCAACTTTTCCCTGTGCAACAGCCTTTGATGAAATCAGCATTGCTGGAATTGTAAACTGGAAAAAATATCGCAGCCATGGAATTCTTTTTTTCGGAATGATGATATCGCGATGGAGCTGATCATTCATTACATGTCCGCAAACGGAACCCGAATAATTTTTAAAGAACTGAACCAGCTGCGTGTCGTTCATCGAAGTGAAATCGATTACCGTATTCTGACATGAATTGCAGAACTTTCCTTTTTCATCTGGTACCATCTGGTCCCAGTTTTCGTGACATGGTTCTGGAATAGAAAGATGAATCTTTTTCATATGCTTATTCATTTTTTTATCTTTAAGTTAACCACGGAGACACGGTGGCACAGAAATACAAAGAGTAACACTGTGCTCCTCTGTTGCTCCGCGACTCTGTGATTCAAAAATCTCCGCCTAACGATTCTTATTCTGTTTTATTCACCTACATTACGACAAACTTTTTAGTAACCACATTCTCATCTCTTCCTATTAATCGTAAAAAATAAACACCAGCTGTAAGAATATTTGGTATCCGAACATGTAGCACCCTGCTTTCTCCATCTGATTCATTTTCTGTCGCCATCACGAGCTGACCTGATGAATTAATAATCTGCATCCGTGCAGGAAGTCCTTCTTCATCTTTGCAACTGATGGTGAGTAGGCCGCCTGCATTGACAGGGTTCGGAAAAACGTTCAGTGTTACATTTTTTTGATCTGTTTGCGTTGGTATTATTTTCTTTTCTTCAGTGCGGGAACTTCTTTCAACTCTAATGCATGCTACCAATCCTCCTGTTATTCCGGTTAATCCATTCAGTTGCATACTAACAGGTTCATATTGTGATGCTTTTTGAACATCAAGCCTTTTGTTAATTGTATTTTCATCCTCCATAACTTTTTGGTTTATGCGGGTCTCAATTTTATCTGAAAAATTTTTTCTATTGGACGTAACAGTTGTTTTCCCTATCTCAAATGAATCGCTTTCTCTTAATGTATCGATTTGCTGAATCGCAATTGTATCTCCTACCACATATCCATCCGTATATACTAACTCCCTGTCTCGCTCATATTGCATGATATGTGAATCTATGACTACCCCCTTGACAGACTGTTTCATTCCACATGATTTCAACATAAGCACCATGGCCGGCCAGGTGAATTGAAAAAAATAACGCAGCCAGGGGATTCTTTTCCTGTTTAACGGAATTTCCCTGTCTAATTGATCCGAATGCAAATGCCCGCATATATTTGAAACAGGCTTTTTAAAAAATTCTGCCAATTGCCGGTCATTCATGTTTGAAAAATCTATCACAGTTTTCTGGCATGAATTGCAGAATTTTCCTTTTTCACATGGAGTCATTTCATTCCATTTTTCATGACAGGGTTCTGTAATGGAAAGATGAATTTTTTTCATATGCATGGTTTATTGAACTATGATTTTTTCAGAGAACGCAGAAAGGAGATTATGATCAGTAAGGCGGATGATATAATTCCCTGAAGGAACTGATGGAAGAATATAATTTATGATGCCCATCTTCACTGTTTTCAAAAACGCGGAATGAATTTCCTGCCCGGCCATATTGAATAATTGAATTTTACCGCTGAAAGATGTAAAAAGTTTTATCTGTATGCTGGTACCTGGCCTTGCCGGGTTTGGGTAAACGGAATATGATTTCAGACTAACCTCTTCACGCGTCATTCCTTTATTGTTTATTATTGAAAAACACCTACCGCCACAACTGATGCGGCGCGTACAATTATAACTCCGGACCACAACGGAATCCATCTGGTCTATTTTCCTTCCCAGTGTAATTGTACTGTCGTATGAATTCGAAACCCAGACTGATTTTTTTTCATACCCGATACAAGTCACTTCAAGTTTATATTCATGTTGTAAAAGTTTTCGATCAAAGGATACGATGCCACTTTTATTAGCTATCTGGAATACAGTGTCCCTTCTGTGGATCAGCGCTACGGATGCACCTATAATTGGCAACCGGTCATTCTCGTCCAGAATAAGAAGTTGTTTTTTAAACCCGTACTTTGTTGTGATAACAATGACGCCATTGACACCCACATCACCATATAAA
>JBJMLW010000568.1:0-2915 GCA_045805105.1 Flavisolibacter sp.
AAAGTGCCGATACAAAATATTTTGTCAGCCGTGTGGTGGAGCAGTGGTTGCAGCAATACAGAATTGATGGTTTCCGCTTCGACCTGTCAAAAGGATTTACCCAATTTCCGAGCTGCGATGCAAATGGTAATAACTGTGATGCCAACCTTATGGCAGCATATGATGCTTCAAGGGTTGCAATATGGAAAGGATATTATGACACGGTGCAATTGAAATCAAATGGTTCTTATGCCATACTGGAACATTTTGCAGATGTAACTGAAGAACGGGAGCTCGCCGACTATGGCATGCTGTTATGGGGCAATATGAATTTCAATTATAGTCAGGCATTGAAAGGAAGCGGAGGAAGTAATTCTGATTTCTCTAACGGCATTTGGTCTGTAAGAAATTTTCCAAAGCCGCATCTTGTAACCTATATGGAAAGCCATGATGAAGAAAGAATCACCTATCTCAATATTACCGGCGGTGCCGCATCCGGAAATTATAATATTAGAGATACAGCTACGGCACTGAAACGGATGGAAATGGGAGCTGCATTTTTTTTAACCATACCGGGTCCCAAAATGATCTGGCAGTTCGGAGAACTGGGATATGATTATCCCATTAACTACTGTACAAATGGAACTATAAATAACAGTTGCAGGCTCGATCCCAAACCAATTCGCTGGGATTATTTCAATGAAAGCCGGCGGAGATCAGTGTATAATACATACAGTAAATTAAATGCACTGAGAAATCATCCGTGGTACAGGAATGCATTTCTCAATGGAACAACAGATAGAAGTCTCTCAGGTGATATCAAATGGATTAAACTAAATTCAGGTGATACATCGCAGCTTCTGGTGGTAGGAAATTTCGCTGTTTCCGCTGTATCAGGAAGTGTTGTTTTTCCATCTGCAGGTACCTGGTTCGACTATTTTACCAATGAAACCATTACGGCTTCAGGAACATCTCAGATCATTGGTCTGTTGCCAGGTGAATTTCACGTTTATCTTAACCGCAATGTCAATAATGTAGCTATAACACCTGTGCCAGATATTCCATGGGATCATACCAGCCTTCAGGCAAAAGTGTATCCGAATCCTGCTGTTTCAGATTTTACTTTGGCTTTGCAGCTGCCTCAGAATGGCAATGTGAGGATTGTGATGTATAATACTATGGGACAGTACATGGAAACGCTTTATAATAGTTTTCTTTCGAAAGGTGAACACCAGGTTTTCCTTAAGAATAATAAAGCCGTAAAAGGAAATTATTATCTGCAGGTAAAAGCTGGATCCAAAACAAAAACAGTGAAAGTAAATTTTCAATAAGATGCAAAAAACCGGTCAGTTAAAAACAGCTGCCATTGAGAAAAGCAGTCACCTCGAATATTTTAATATTGCTGTTTCCGTGGACTGCGTCATTTTCGGTTATGAGGATAAAATGCTTAAAGTGCTTCTTATCAAATCTGACCTGAAGGAATTCGAAGGATTGAATTCACTCCTTGGCGACCTGGTAAGACCAGATGAAAATATGGAAGATGCACCGTACAGGGTTTTACGCGAGCGCACCGGGCTGCACGATGTTTACCTGGAACAGGTTCAGACTTTTGGAAATCTCGGAAGACATCCTTCCGGCCGTGTGATCACAACCGCATATTATTCACTTGTCAATATCAAAAGTCATAAACTGCAGCTTACGGCAAACGATCTTCACTGGCACCCTGTAAGCAAAATTGGTGAAATGGCTTTCGACCATAAAATGATCCTCGAAAGCTGTCTTCAGCGCCTTAGAGAAAAGATCATGGAGCACCCGGTCATTTTTAACCTGCTTCCTGATAAATTTTCCCTCAGGGAATTGCAGGACCTGTATGAAGCAATATTAGGATTTGAACTCGACCGTCGGAATTTCAGAAAAAGGATCACAATAAAAAACTGGCTGGTTGACCTTAACGAGATGGAGGAAGATGTACCTCACCGGCCTGGAAAATTATATAAACTACGTACTCAACTTAGGAATAACAGCAGGGCTTTAAAGAAAGAAAAATTAGCCGTTTGACCGCGCAACATTTTGAACATGGTATTTGTCTTGTTATGGGAAAGAAAATTTTTATTGAAAGGTAAAAAATCAATATAATTGTGTTCCTGATACACATTGCTCCCAGGGAAATTAAAATTATTTATTAATTGATTGCTTATGAATCTGAGAAAATTGATCCAGTCGATCGGATTGCCTCTACTCCTGTTTTTTACTTTTAGTGCTTCAGCTCAGGACAGGGTTGTAACGGGCAGGGTTGCTGATTCTTCCGGAAGAGGAATTTCCGGCGTATCGGTATCTGTAAAAAATCAACCTTCTATCGGAACAACAACTGCAACAAACGGAAATTTTTCCTTGTCAGTTCCATCTAATGCATCTGCTCTTGTTTTCAGTTCAGTTGGTTACATGTCTGTTGAATATAATATTGGAAGTGTTCCTTCCGATATTATACTGCAGTCAGCAGCAGGAACTCTGAATGAAGTGGTAATCATCGGGTATGGTACAACAAGAAAAAGAGATCTTACGGGTGCAGTTACAACCGTTACAGCGAAAGATTTCAACAAAGGTTCCATCATTACACCGGAACAATTGATTGCCGGGAAAGTTGCAGGTGTACAGATCACGAGCAACGGTGGTGCACCAGGATCAGGAAGTACGATCCGCATTCGCGGTGGTTCATCACTCAATGCCAGCAACGATCCGCTTATTGTAATTGATGGTGTTCCAGTTGCAAATGGTGGTATTGCAGGAGCAGCTAATGCACTATCTCTGATCAATCCGAATGATATCGAATCGTTCAACATACTTAAGGATGCATCTGCAACAGCAATATATGGTTCACGGGCATCTAATGGTGTCATTATCATTACAACCAAAAAAGGTAAGAGCGGTAAACCAAA
>JBJMLW010000569.1:0-9060 GCA_045805105.1 Flavisolibacter sp.
CTTTTTTAAAATAATATGATTGCGCTGAATCGTCATTCGAACAAACTTACCAAAGAAATCGTAGATAAGATCAGAAAGCCTTTAATAATTGGTTAAACCTTTTCTTTCAATATAAGGAAAGTTATTCCTTGAAATAAAGAATTTTAAAACTTGAATACATGCATTTAACAGGTAATAATTGATTAAAGTGTTTTTTATCAATTGGTATCCCTGTCCGAAGAAAACAGATATTTGGAACACGCAGCTATTAGGAATCGAAAAAGTAAATTAAATAAATGAAAATTCCTGTCCCATAGATGGCGATTTAGCGCTGATAAAAATTCTACTTCAACAATTTAATTTTCCCACCTGGTTGCACTTCAGTTCTTCTCCTTAATAAAAAATAATTAATGAGTATCACAGCTATCATAGGAAAAAACATGACAAAAAAATAAATGAAATATGAAACCGTTACAATTTTTGCAGGCGGAACGTATACCAGGATGCCGTTCCCAATCGATCCCTGCGGAAAAATAAAACCCTGTGTGAAATTCCATCCCAAATGGATTGCAATGGGGATGTAAAGTGAAAATGTTTTTGCATATGCATAAGCTAACACAAATCCCATTGCCCCTGTTACAATAAAAATGATGGCCATTTGTTTTAGATTCCCGATTATTTCATAAGAAAACCAATGATAGATCCCAAATGCAACAGATGAAATCAGAATAGCGCGGGCAACACCTAATCGTTTAATCAGAACATATAAGATCGCCCCGCGAAAAATTAATTCTTCATACAACACCGATTTTATATGCCACCATAAGCCTGAAAAAAATAGTTTTCCTGTTAATGCAGGATTTAATTCCCATCGCTCCCCAAAATACATACGCATAAAAAACCCGGATGCACAGCATAAAGCAGTGATGATAAAAAACAGGAAGAAGTCAGTTAACCTGCGCTTCGTTGGCCTGAAACCCAATACATGTAAATCCTTTTTTTCAAACAGCCATAATATTATCCATGAAATAAGCAGTTGACAAAAATTCCAAGCATATAATAAAGAAACGAAATAGAGTTGAACATCCACTTCCTGGGGAGGGACCACAGAAGCACACGTGCGGAGAAACACTGTGATACTCCGAGCCACCGTGCCTGGTGATTAAACCTTACTGCTTTGTACCTTATTTTGTCGCAAATTACCTCCCGTCCAGGAATTTAACCTGCTAATTTTACACCAGCATTAATATAGAATCATGGAAAAGAAAACAACAAGCATCAGAACAATAGGCTTTCTAACCCTGTTCGATTATCATACGCAGTTTTTTAAAAAAGCATTAGCAGGCATCTCAGAAGAAGATATGTTGAACCGACTGAATACAGAAGCAAATCATCCAGCCTGGATTGCTGGTTCGCTGGTTCAGCAACGATTCAGGATGACTTCTGAAACGGGTACAGGAATGAAACAAACAAACGAGGAACTATTTTTAAATAACAAGGGAATTCAGGCAAATATGAAATACCCTGGTGTGGATGTCTACCTGAAGGATTGGGATCGCATTACACCGGAAGCCCGATATGCGCTTACTGCAATTGATGATGCTAAACTGGATAGCCAGATAGAGATGGGCGGAATGAAAATGACTTACTATGAACTGATCTCATTTACCATCTATAGAGAAGCAAATATGATCGGACAATTGGCGCTATGGCGCCGACTTTTGGGTTATCCCGCTTTGAAATACGATTAAGAAGAATGAACCACGGGGGCAGGGCAGCACAGTGAAACACAGTGTAACTCTGTGCCGCTGTGCCTCCGTGGTTATTCAGAAACTTCCTAGTTAAAAATATACCGGACACCTACCTGAACCTGGTACCTCGAGTTCTGTGAAGTACTGTTCTGGAAAGTAGAAACTTCCGGAATCTGGTTGGTTGCATCAAGGTATGGGAAACTGAATACCGGCTTGCCAATATTTGCTCCGGTTGTTTCAATCCGCTTGAAGTTCAGTAACGCAGTTCTGTTTGGAATTCTATAAATGCCCCAGTTCCTGTTCAGCAGGTTACCGAAATTGAAGATGTCGGCTGTGAAACGAAGTGTATTGGTTTTACTTCCGGTTTTTACCATAAAGTCCTGTGAGAAATTTAAATCAAGACGTTTGTAAAAAGGAAGAAGCAAACCATTTCTTTCTGCATACTGACCTCTCCTTTTTCTTAAATACGGATCCTGGTTGATGTAAGTATTTAACTGTCCCCATATCACAGCAGGCGTACGGTTATCTCCGGTACCAACAGATTCCAGTACAATATCATTCTGATCTTTGGGTACATAAATCAGGTCATTCGTTGTCAGCCCATCATTGTTCAAATCACCGCTGTAAGAATATGTTCCTGTTCCACCATTCGCTGCTTCAAATGTTACACCGAGTGATGTTGCAAAATATTTCGCGTATTCTTTACGATAATACGCTGCACCGATGATCCTGTGAGGCTGATAAAAATTTGAAAAGGAAGTAACGTCTTCATTCGGATCACCGGATACGGAACGGTCTCTCCATATAGATTGTGCAATTGAACCACCATCATTTACCGAACGGCTGTCGCCGTAGCTATATGCCAGCATCATATAAAGATTCCGGACACTGCGCTGCAATTGCAGCGTAATATTATACGTGTACCCTTTATTGGTATTAGTCATCAGGATTGCATCAGTGATATCAGGATTGGATACGGTAGCACCACCTGCTCCACTATAAATTTTCTGACCGGAGTAACGGATCCTGTTATCCGAACCAATCAATGCTGTTCCGGTTGATGGCAGGTTTATATTCTGGTGGTAAACACCATTGATGTCTTTAGAGAAAATTCCTTCCACCGTAGCTATGATTCCCCATGGCAGTTTCCTGTCTACAGCTACATTGGTTCTAAAGATTTGCGGAAATTTAAAATCCCTGTCAGTGACTGCAAGATTGTATTGCGTATTGGCAGAGGCATTTGCAGGACGATTTGCATTTACATCAGGATTAAAAGCTACGCCAGTTGTTTTTACAAATGATCCGAAGTCAACACCATTGTTACTTGCCTGGTTACTTACCCATACAAATGGAGGCGCTCCCGAGAATACTCCAAGGCCACCGCGCACCTGTGTTTTCTTGTCACCGGTAACATCCCAGTTAAATCCAACCCTTGGAGACCAGAGGATGGAATTTTTCGGACCTTCTCCTGTGCTGATCCGCGTTCCATTGCGAAACACTAATGTATCGGCAACCGTATTCGGGATAAATGAATTATCGAATATGGGAAGATCTGCCCTCAGACCAGCAATCAGGGTAAAATTGTTTGTAACAGTCCACCTGTCCTGCGCAAATACGCCCAGTTGCAATGCACCGATTTCTGCAAAAGGAAATTCTCCGCCTTTGCGTGCAGAATAACGAAGTTCATATCGTGAAGCATTGGCTGTACCACTGTTAGCGCTTGCATAGAAATCTGCCAGACTTTTAAACCGATAGGCACCGTAATAGTTAGGTGCGAAACCATTCAGGAACTTATTGTAGGAGTTCTGTGTTCCGAATGTAAAATTGTGCTTGCCTTTGAAAAGGTTCACAATATCATTGAACTGGTAAGTATCTGTATTCAACTGGTTGAAAGCAGTGAATGGTTCGTAACCAAATGATGTAAATGCACTTCCTGCTCCATTCTCAATATCAACCAGCGGGAATATGCCACCAGGACTGCTCCTGAAATCTCTCAGGCGATTATAACCAACCTGCAGTTTATTGGACAGACTATTACTGAAACGCGAATTCAATTCAGCAATGACAATATTGAAATTATTGTTGATGATATAAGAAGAAGCAAAGAAAGGCATTGCGGTTGTACCTGGCTGACGGCCACCTGTTGGAGAACCGCTATTGCTTGGCGGAACATTTCTCCATGACTTCAAATAAAAATAATTGATGTTGAAAGTGTTTTTACTGTTGATGTTGAAGTCAAGGCGCGCCGTGACCTTGTCACTATAAGTTTCATAATTATAGTTTTCATAAGCACCCGGGTCATAATTGTACTTTGTTTTTAAGAACTGCGCCAGTGCATCAAGGTCTTCACCTTTTGCCTGGGAAATACCAGTACCTGAAGAACCATTCCTGCTGGCTACCAGAGATGTCGCGGGTGTGCTTACACGCTCCTGCTCACCACTTACAAAAAAGAACAATGTATTCTTGATAATCGGACCGCCTATATAAAGGCCCCGGTTATTAAAATCAAAATCCTGCTTCGCAATAGTTGTAGGTCCCACCTTCAGTCCTGTGAGACCAGGCGTTTTCCAGTAAGAATACACGCCGATGCGAAAATCATTTGTACCACTTTTTGTAACGGAATTGATACCCGCTCCTGTAAAGTTTCCAAGTGTAACATCATAGGGTGCAATATTCACCTGGATCTGTTCAAGCGCATCGATGCTGATAGGCTGGGTATTTGTTTGTCCGCCAAGTCCGGCTGCCAGTCCGAAAGTGTTATTAAAAGAAGCACCGTTCACACTGAGATTATTATAAGAGTTGTTCCTTCCCGCAAAGCTGCTCGTACCGTAAATGGTATTGCTGTTGGCTGTTGGTGTAAGGCGTGTAAAATCATTAATACTCCTGTTGATCGTAGGAAGGCGATCCATCTGCTGACGGTTGATCACTTCTGCTGAACCGGTGCGGCTCTTGCTGAAAAGCTTATCTGATCTTGTGGTGGCTACAGTTATTTCTTCCATTGATCCTGCGTTTGACTTCAGGTCGAAATCAGCCTTAAAGGCAGTACCAAGGGAAAGTGTAATATCCGATTGCTTTTCTTCTTTAAATCCTACATAGCTAACGGTCACTTCATATGGTCCGCCCACGCGCAGATTGGGAAGGTTATACCTTCCATCCGGCCTTGTTGTGGTGGTGTATTTTGTTCCGGTAGGTAAATGAATAGCGGTTACGGTTGCTCCCTGCAGGCTTTTATTTTCACCCTGCACTACTCCTGAAATTTCCGAGGTAGTTTCCTGTGAAAACAGCCTCATAAAAGGCAATGACAACAGGACTGAAAGCAGTAATAAGTTCTTGAATCTCATGTGCAGAATATTTGCGGCAAAGGTGTGGGAAGGAGCAATCCGAAAATCAACCGTACATTACTTTTTTATTAACAAACGAATCACATCAGGAAGGAACCACACAGACACAGAAGCCACAGAGGATCACACAGATCTCCTGTGTAACACCGTGCCACCCCGTCCTCAGGTGTTTATGCCTTCCTGCGGATTACTTTCACGGCTTCAATACAAATAACAAAAACAAAAATCAATCCCAGGATGATCGATATGATTTCAACCGGGAGTGCACTCGTCTTAAAAATATTTTTAAAAACAGACACATATACAATCACCAATTGAAGAATAACTGTTAATGCAATTGAAATCCACATTCCCCTGTTGCCAAGAATGAATCTTGAAAATACAGAATGGTAGAAAGATCTGACCGAAAGTGCATTGGCCAGTTGAATAAAACAAAGCATTGTAAAAACTGATGTCTGTTGTGTCCTCAGGTCATAACCTTCGTGTATGGTATACCATTGAATGAAAATGGATGCTGCTGCCATAAGAACTGCAGTAATCAAAATTCTTGGAATCATTCCGCCGGCGAAAATATTTTCCTTTGTTGGCCGCGGCGGCCGGTCCATAATATTTTTTTCTGCATGTTCTGCCACCAGGGCAATCCCCGGCAATCCGTCAGTTACAAGATTGATCCAGAGGATGTGAATCGGAAGCAACGGTATCGGAAAACCTAAAAGTGGCGCACAAAAAATGGTAAGGATTTCTCCAAGGTTGCACGACAACACATAGAGAACAAATTTTTTGATATTCTCATAGATCCTTCTGCCCTCCCGCACTGCCTTGACGATGGTTGCAAAATTGTCGTCGAGAAGAATCATGTCAGCAGCTTCCTTTGAAACATCCGTTCCGGTAATTCCCATTGCAACGCCGATGTCTGCCTGTTTTAGTGAAGGCGCGTCATTCACGCCATCACCCGTCATGGCCACAAACTCTCCATTGTTTTGAAGTGCCTTTACAATATTGAGTTTTTGTTCGGGTGAAACCCTTGCATATACTGAAATGCTTTTAACCTTTTTTTCAAAATCATCCTGTGAAATTTTTTGCAGGTCAGCACCGGTTTTTACTTCTTCCCTTCCATCAACGATCTGTAACCTTTCAGCAATTGCATGTGCAGTCAACGCCTGGTCGCCGGTAATCATTACTGTTTTTATTCCTGCAGTCTGGCATTGCCTGATGGCAACCATCACTTCTTCCCGCGGTGGATCAATCATGGCAGCCATGCCAAGAAAATGCATATTATTTTCTATTTCCTCATTTATAACTCGTGGCTGTTCTTCAAAGATTTTATATGTAAAGAAAAGAACCCTCAGTCCGTCCGCAGCCCATTCGCGGTTCTTATTCAGCCACTGCTGTGATTCTGTTTTCGTATCCGGTGCCAATACATCCATCATTCTTACAGGAGCACCTTTGGAAAATAATATCCAACCATCACCATGACTGTGAAGTGTACTCATGCGCATTCGCTGGGAATCAAATGGAATCTTTTTTAAAAGAGGAAACAGCTTTTCAGATTCATCTATTTTCATTCCTTTTTGCAAAACATAATTTACCAATGCTTTTTCTGTTGGGTCACCAAGTACCTGATCCTTTGAAAACCTTACTTCATTATTTAACATCATTGCATGATCAAGTAACTCCTCCTTTCCAGCTATCGCTTCAATCTTTTCAACGGTCATTACATTCTGCGTAAGCGTTCCTGTTTTATCCGTACAGATATATGTAACGGAACCAAGTGTTTCTACTGCGGGCAGCTTACGCATTAATGCTTTTTGTTTTACCAGCCGGCGTGCTCCGCGGGCAAGTGCAATAGTAATGACTGCAGGAAGTGCTTCCGGAAGTGCAGCAACTGCAAGAGACAATGAAGTTAGAAACATTTGAAACGGTGGTTCACCGCGTAATAAACCAAAACCCAGAACAACCATGCATATCACAATAACTATAACAGCCAGCTGCCTGCTGAATACATCCAGTCTTTTTTGAAGAGGTGTTTTTTGTGAAGTTGCTTCCAGCATGCCGGCGATCTTGCCCAACTCAGTGTTCATGCCGGTTGTAGTAACAATTGCTTTTGCTGTTCCATTGTTCACAATCGTTCCTTTGAAAACCATGTTCAATTGGTCGCCAGGGACAAGGTTCTCCCCTTCAACGGGATCGGTTTTCTTTTCCATTGAATGACTTTCTCCTGTAAGAGAAGCTTCATCTGTTTTAAAGGAATTAATTTCTATCAGTCTTGCATCAGCAGCCACAATATCGCCCGCCTCCAGAAAAATAATATCCCCCGGTACCAATTGTGAGCTTTCAATTTTCAAGTGATTGTTATCACGCAGCACGAGGGCATGTTGTGCTGACATTTTCTGCAGCATTTTTACCGATTGCTCCGCATCATATTCCTGCGAATATCCCATCCAGGCATTGGCCAGAATGATAGCAAGAATTACAATGGCATCGGTATGTTCACCAACGCTGAAAGAAATGATCGCCGCAACAACAAGAATGACGATCATCAGATCTTTAAACTGTGATACCAGTATGGTAAACCGCGACCTGCTCCTGGTTTCTTCAAGAACATTCAATCCAAACTTTTCTTGAAGCGCCTGAATCTTATCACTGCTCAATCCATTCGGCGATGAATTCAACTCCGTAAATACTTCTTCTTTTGTGAGCTGGTAAAACCTTGCCATGAATTGGGATTCATTTAAAGTTATGGCAAAGGAATTAACCATGGAAAGAAGGCGATTAAGAATACTCGCAGAAATACAAAGAAAAGCACGCTGATTATTAAGATGATTATGATTTAGGATCTTAATTTATCATAACCATCTTAATAATCTGTGTTCCCCTCTGAATTCTTTGTGTGTCTTTACGCGTTAGTGACTTAGTGGCGTTCACTTGTGTTTCAAAAAAGCTTCCTACATTTTATCTTCCTTCTTTTCATCCGCTTCTTTCCTGCTTTCATCGGTATCGAAACCACTTCCCATGCCGCGCATCGAAGATGAAACAGGACCACTCATATGCTCCTGCGGATCTGTGGTATGAAGTGTTTCAGGATCGGGTCTTGGAGACTTGTCATCTGTCGTTTGCTTCCCGTCGTATTTTTTTTCCTTGTCTGACATAAAGATGAGTTTAGAGAATAACATCAAAATCCCGGCCACGAATATTATGAAAAATAAATTATGCAAGTATTTACTTGCGCATTATATTTGCAAGCAAATACTTGCATATCGTGGAAATCAGGAGAGATGTCTTTCAGGCCATAGCAGACCCCACCCGCCGGCAGATCATTAACCTAGTGGCGAAAAAACCGCTTAACCTGAACGCCATCGCAGCAAATTTTACGGTAAGCCGGCAGGCAGTTTCATTGCATATAAAAATTCTTGAGGAATGTGGTCTTATTCAGGTTACCAGTGTTGGCAGGGAAAGATATTGTGAAGCGCACCTTGACAAACTCAATGAAGTTTCGCTATGGGTAGACCGGTACCGGAAACACTGGGAAGGCCGTCTTGATAATTTGGAAACCTATCTCGATAAACTTCAAAAGCAAAAACATGCACGCAGAAAAAAATGATACAAAAGACCGTGAACTGGTAGTCACCAGGTTGTTGAATGCTCCTGTCAAACTTGTATGGGAAGTATGGACCACTCCGGAACACATGGCGCAATGGTGGGGACCCAATGGTTTTTCCAATACCATATCCAAAATGGATTTAAAGCCAGGCGGCGAATGGAACCTCGTGATGCATGGGCCCGATGGAACGGATTATAAAAACAAAAGTCTGTTCAGGGAAATTATTCCCTACAGGAAAATTGTTTATGAACACATCACCGGGCCAAAGTTTATAGCCACGATTACATTTGAAGAAAGGGGGAACCAGACTTTTCTTGAGTGGCATATGTTGTTTGAAACAAAAGAAGAATTCATCCAGACAGTTAAAACATTCAAGGCAGATGAAGGC
>JBJMLW010000570.1:0-6470 GCA_045805105.1 Flavisolibacter sp.
ATAAAAACTGGCATGGCATCTGGCTTAGTTTTTCTATATACGCCCTTATCGTTGCAGTGTTGTTTGTGATACTCTTTAAACACAAACACGAACGACAGTTAATAACCGGTGCACATCCGGAACCAGTTTTGCCAACAGATTAAAAACTACAAACGCACGTTAACAGTTCCATCCACTACAATAAAAAAGCTGCGAGTGATTCAACTCGCAGCTCATAGCTCACAACTCGTAGCTTATTAACTCAGATGAGCTTCAATTTTCTTAACAAAATTATTTTTAGGTTGTGCACCAACCAATTTGTCAACAACCTGACCGTTCTTGATGAATAAAATTGCAGGGATGGATGTAATTCCATAGTTCATGCTAACCTGCGGGTTTTCATCAACATTCACCTTACCCACATTCACCTTGCCTGCATATTCCTTTGATAATTCATCGATAACCGGACCGATGGCACGGCAGGGCCCGCACCATTCTGCCCAGAAGTCAACCACTGTTAATTTATCCGAGCTCAAAACTTCATTTTGAAAATTAGAATCTGTGAATGATTGTGCCATAATTTTTTGTTTATATGTCAAACGATAGTGTAAAGCTACAAATTTAGAACCAAGAGAAATTGTATGCAGAGTTGTCAGATCAGCAGTACATGTTTTAAAGTTTCGGATTAGGATTTAAAGTTCTTTATATCAATCATTCATTGGATATGTGGTAAACTTTATAATTTAGTTAATATATGTAAGAGTTTGATACCTGTCTCCACTGTGATTGCCGTGTAAGGTTTAAACTGGTTAACCTATCTAACTCACAACAACAACCTCAATCTCGGGTTTATCTTCTAAAAAGTGAATCAGGTCGTTATTCATTTCAAAGCCATTGTCAAGTGTGATAAGACTGGCCTTTAGCTGGTTCTTTGGTTCCGAAACAACCACTTTCAGACTTGCTTTTCCAGGAAACTTCTTCATGTTTTCTTCCAGAAACTGTATTGTATTCTTTTCAACATTGCGAACATCAAGGTCAAGCTGAAGCTGTCGGGTAAACTGGCGCTTTACATTCTCCCCAAGGGTGAGGCTGCTGATCTTGAATTCGTATTCAGATTTATTGAACCGTTGCCTGAAAGATCCACAAATGAATATCGCCTGTCCGAGTTGCAACCATGCCTGGTATTTTACATAGTCATCTCCAAAAAGAACAATTTCTGTTTTCCCTGTATAGTCTTCTATAACAAAGGAGCCAAATTTATTGCCCTGTCGTGATATACGATGATTGGCTACAGTTACCAGGGCAAGCAGTTTATAATTCTTACCGCCACTTGCGAGTGTTTGTGAATCCTTTACTTCATTGAATTCCTGTATCGATGTTATTCCATAATGCCGGATTTCGAATTTGTAATGATCAAGCGGATGACCACTCAGGTAAATACCGGTTACTTCCTTTTCCTTATCAAGCTGTTCGGTGAGCGACCATGGTGCACAATTTGGAATGGTTGGCGGACGAACATCGAGCACAGCGGGAAGGTCTCCGAAAAGTGTATTGGTGGCATTCACGGATTGTGCCTGGACAATGCTGGCGAACTTCGTCATTTTTTCCAGACCGGTTTGTGTTTCACCATCAGGAATATTCAGGTACTGTGCACGATGAAGTTGGGGAAAGGTGTCAAACGCACCGGCATACACCAGACTTTCGAGTGTTCTTTTGTTTACGGCCCGTTGGTTTACCCTTTTTATAAAATCGAATGGATCTTTATAATAACCATCTTTTTTTCTTTCCTGGATAATATTTTCGATAGCATTTTCACCAACGCCTTTTAATCCACCCAATCCAAAACGGATCTCACCTGCTTCATTTACTGCAAAACCATTTTGCGATTCATTGATGTCCGGACCGAGAACCCTGATGCCCATACGCTTGCATTCTTCCATATAAAAAGTAAGCTTTTCAATCGCGCCCGCATTATTCAATACAGCTGCCATAAATTCAGCAGGGTAGTGCGATTTCAGGTAAGCCGTCTGGTAAGCAACATAAGCATAACAGGTAGAATGCGATTTATTGAATGCATACTGGGCGAACGCCTCCCAGTCGGTCCATATTTTTTCCAGTGTTTTTTTTGGATGTCCTAATGCGGAAGCCCCATCGATAAACCGGCCCTTCATTTTATCAAGTGTCTTCCGGTCTTTTTTACCCATGGCCTTACGCAATACATCCGCATCACCTTTGCTGAAACCTGCAAGTTTTTGTGCAAGCAGCATCACCTGTTCCTGGTATACTGTGATACCATAGGTTTCTTTTAGATACTCTTCCATTTCGGGAACATCATAACTCACTTCTTCCATTCCGTGTTTGCGGTCGACATACCGGGGAATGTATGCCATCGGACCAGGCCTGTACAGCGCATTCATTGCAATCAGGTCGGCAAACTGGTCAGGTTTCAGTTCCTTGAGATACTTCTGCATGCCCGGACTTTCAAACTGGAAGGTGGCAATGGTATCACCACGCTGGTATAGTTCATAAGTTTTTGCATCATCCAGCGGAATGTTATCAATGTCGATCCTGATACCACGATTCAATTCAATAATATCAAGTGCATCCTTAATGATCGTGAGGGTTTTCAATCCAAGGAAGTCCATTTTAATTACGCCTGAATCTTCAATCACACTTCCTTCGATCTGTGTAATGCAAAGCTGTGTATCCTTTGAGGTAAATACCGGGATTAGATCAGTGAGGTCCGTTGGAGCAATGATGATGCCTGCAGCATGGATCCCGGTATTTCTTACGGAACCTTCCAGCCTTTCAGCAATATGGAGTACTTCGCTCGTAAGTCCCTTGCCTGCATATATTTCCCGCAGTTTTTTTACATTTTCAAGGTCATCACTTCCATATTCCTCTTCCAATGCTTTATCACCATCTCTTGCTGAAATGGGTGCATGCAGTACCCTGTAAAGTTTGGTTCCGGGTCGTTCGGGTACCAGTTTGGCCAGTGCATTGGATTCGGGAAGCGGCAGGTCCATTACCCTTGCCACATCCTTGATGCTCATTTTTGCAGCCATGGTACCATAAGTCACAATCTGTGCTACCTGGTTCTTTCCATATTTATCCACTACATAATCGATCACCTTCTGCCTGCCGATATCATCAAAGTCGGTATCAATATCGGGCATTGACTTTCTGTCGGGATTCAGGAATCTTTCAAAAAGCAGGTTGTACTTAATAGGATCAATATTCGTAATCCCGATGCAGTAAGCCACAACACTACCTGCTGCGGACCCCCGTCCCGGACCAACAAAAACCCCAAGGTCACGACCTGCCCTGATAAAATCGGATACGATCAGAAAGTATCCCGCAAAACCCATCGTTTTGATGGTAAACAATTCAAAGTCGATGCGTTCGCGAAGTTCTTCACCAATCTCGCTATATCTTTTTCTTGCACCTTCATAAGTAATATGCTTCAGGTATTCCCACTGGTTAAGATTGCTTTCGTTGTGAATCTGGAATTCCTTTGGTATCGGAAAGGCCGGAAGAAGTATGTCCCTTTTCAGGTTCAGCAATTGTACTTTGTCAACGATCTCATTGGTGTTATCAATTGCTTCCGGAAGATCCTGGAATGCCTTTGCCATTTCTTCCGTTTTCTTAAAAAAGAACTGGTCATTCGGAAAAGCAAATCTTTTTCCTTTCGCATGAATATCATCATCACTGAATTCACGCAGGGCTTCGGTGGTTACTTTTTCTCCGGTATTGATGCATAGAAGTATGTCGTGAGCATTGAAATCTTCCTTATCAACATAATGAGAGTCATTCGATGCTATGATCCGTACATTATATTTCCGCGCAAACTTTATCAATACCTCATTCACCCTGTCCTGTTCCGGCATGCCATGCCGCTGGAATTCTACATAATAATCTTCACCGAAAAGGTCCAGCCACCATTTGAATTCCTTTTCTGCGCCTGCTTCATCTTTTTTCAGAATGGCCTGTGGTACCATTGCACCTAAACAACAGGTTGTTGCAATCAGGCCTTCATGATATTTTTCTACGAGCTCTTTGTCGATCCTCGGGTACTTGCTATACAGGCCTTCCATGAAACCCAAAGATGTGAGTTTCATAAGGTTTTTATACCCGACTTCATTTTTTGCAAGAAGTATCTGGTGAAATCTCGGATCTTTTTCCTCTTTGGTAAAAGTCTTTCTGTGACGGTCAAGCGTGATGTAGAATTCACATCCTACGATGGGTTTCACTTTTGGTTTACCGTTTTCATCAAGATGTTTGTATGCCTGGGAAACAAAATCAAAAACACCAAACATGTTTCCATGATCACTGATCGCGAGTGCCGGCATGCCATCGTCAATAGCCTTTTTATAAAGACCGGATATGGAAGCGGCTCCATCCAGCAGAGAATACTGGGTATGGACATGCAGGTGAGAAAATTTCATAATACTTGCGCCCTTTTTATGCGGTAAATGATTGATAGTGAATACCTAAGGATGCAATTTGGCAATATTTTTCAAGAATTTCCGTTTATAGTTTCCACATCTGTGGGAAAATTGTATATTTTAGCAACCCATCCAATTCACTTAAAGAAAGCCATGATCAAAAACATCCTGCTACCAGCTACCCTTGTCTTCCTCCTCGGAGCCACAACTCCGGCAGGAGCGCAAAACGCCAAACAAGTTAATTCAACGGAGGCGAAAAGCGATGTTAAGTTTCTTGAAGATATTTCTGTTGATGTTCCTCCTGTACAGGTGCAGGTTTCTGATCCCAAAGCCGTTTTTTCCGATCTTCGTTTTTCCAATAGGAAAACAGTTTTGCCAACACTTGCGTCAGCGGCAATAGAAAATGCAAGCTCACTTCAGATCAAATACGCTCTTCTTCTTGACCAGGAAGTTGAACAGGTAATCAACCTCTCACTTTTTAAAGTCCTTGATGAATGGATGGGAACGAAATACCACCTTGGAGGCAGTTCTAAAAGTGGCATTGACTGTTCTGCACTCATGCAGGTTCTGTTTTCGAGTATATATGGCATTACCCTTCCGCGGACAGCCCGTGAGCAATTTGCAATAGCGCATAAAATTTCAAGAGCGGAACTCAGGGAAGGAGACCTTGTATTTTTCAATACCATTGGCGGAGTATCTCATGTTGGCATGTACCTCCAGAATAATAAATTTATACATGCTTCATCAGTAGGGGTTACAATAAGCGACCTGTACGAGGACTACTGGATGAAGCGGTTCATTGGTGTGGGAAGAGTAGACCAACCACAGGTCCAGGCTCTTTTATCTTCCAGGCCATAATCTTTTTTTCACCGACAATAATACAGGTTGTACATCCGGCGACAATCTGAAAATCGCCATACCGGTGCAATACACGACCAGGAAGATGATGCTTCTGATAACAATCCATTCGAAACCATTGTACGCATTCAACAAATGGAAAACAATCAAAAAAGAAACAAAAGCCAGAACAATTGTATAAACTGTTTTGACTGTAAAGGGTTGCATTTTGAATTTTTTCCAAAGAAAAAGATATCGGATAAGATTGTAAACAGTAAAGGCAACCAGGTTCGAAATGGCGGGTCCAACAATTCCTAAGTACCGTGTTAGTTGCCAGTCGAGAGGAAGAATCACCAGGAAAAGTATAACACCGCTGATGAATTCAAATCTCCAGTAAGTCGAGGTCCCTATAATCTGGGCATTTACTCCTGTACCCATATCAATGATCCTGGTTAATCCCAGGAAAAAAAATGCCCACCGTGCTGATAGATAATCATGCTGAAGTTTAAAGGTGAGAACTCCATCTTCGAAATTTAGCCAGATCAGACAGAACATGGCACATGAAAATATCAATTGGTTGATGGAAGAACGGTGATAAATGCGATTGATCTTCTGGTAATCCTTTTCCTTCCATGCCTTTGATATAGGTCCTACTGAAGCAGAAATGACGGCCCTTTGGGGTGCCTGGATCAAACTTGTTATATTCTGCGCCACCAGGAATGGTGCAACAGCTGCCATTCCATTAGGAAGAACTGCAGCAATGATAATAGTATCAAATACATTGGCAATATTGAAAATGAGACCGCCTCCCCACACAAAAGCTACAAGGGCACTTATCTTTCTGTAAAATCTTCTTGTAACCTTGCTTACGGAAAATGTGAGGTGAAACTGGTGGTTTCGCCAAAGGTGTGCGAGGAGATATACTACAATAGCGATATAAGTAAATGCATATAAGGCCACAAAGGTGTCAAAATCGCGGATCAGGCCTGTGGCTACCAGAACAATAAGAACCGTTACTATGAAACGAAAAAGTATTTCTTTTAAAAAATTACTCAATACTGCCATCCCCTGTTGCCATGAAAATGCTTCCAGTACCATAAAGATTGTAAGACCGTAACCAAAGGGAAATGTCCAGTAATAATACCGGAGCAATTCAGGTGAATTATTGAAAATCCTGTCTACAACCACATGTTTCAATGTCACACCAAA
>JBJMLW010000571.1:0-2914 GCA_045805105.1 Flavisolibacter sp.
CCGGGATTCACCTGCTTTAATCTTTAGTTTGTACGCAGCAGCCACCTTTGTACCTGTATTATCCGGATTCACTGCATTCTTAGTATCGTTTACAATGAAGTTGTTAATGCCATCTTTTACATACTGATTTTCATTGGGAATACTAAATACCCTTTCAGTATTGGTTTCATTTTCTGTAAACAGAAGTTCAGGGGCGCCTTCACAATAAAGAAATATTTCACCGATTTCCGGATGCGAAGCCTTTACAATTCCCGATGTACCCAATACGGCAAACTGTTTTAATGAAGGTTTTTCTCCTTTTCCTCCCCAAGACCATGTATTCCGGAACCATAACGTTGGTAAAAGTGATAATTCAGCATCCTCCGGCCCGCGGTTGTGTGCTGTAACCTTTATGAGGATATCTTCCGGTGATTCTTTCGCATACTCTATATCAACATCAAAATAACGGTTGCCGTCAAATACGCCGGTATCAATTAATTCATATTCATAATCGAGCCTGTTTTTTGTTTTGCTGGTGTTTACAAGATCTTCATAAGGAAATGCAGCTTGTGGATATTTGTACTGGTATTTCATGTAGGAATGCGTAGGCGTACTATCCAGGTAGAAATAATATTCTTTAACATCTTCACCATGATTGCTTTCGCTGTTGGTAAGACCAAAAAGTCTTTCTTTAATAATCGGGTCATTACCATTCCATAACGCCAGTGCAAAGCACAAAAACTGTTTATCATCAGAAATGCCTGCAATACCATCTTCGCCCCAGCGATAGGCGCGTGACCTCGACTGGTCGTGGGTAAAGTAATTCCACGCGTCTCCATTTAAACTGTAATCTTCACGTACCGTTCCCCATTGGCGTTCGCTCAGGTATGGCCCCCATTTTTTCCAGGATGAAGTTTTATTGCGTGTTTCTTCAAGCCTTTTCAATTCAGCAGCCTCGCTGGCTGATACTGATTGGTTTTTTTTATTTGCCATAAAAACATTTTATTAATTAAATGAAGCATTTCAAATAAATGCACCTGACTGTACTGATGTTAATGCGTTACCTCGTCCAATGCAATACATTTCGCATAATTGACCATGTTGGCTCCTTATTTTTAGTATTTTTTCCAAGGATCCAGTGATCATATAATGTATCGATGGTTTTGTCCTTTTTTTTCAATTCAATCCAGGTATCCAGGTAATTTTTAAAACCAAAATCACCTTTTTTTATTCCAAATGCGAGCGGTACTTCCAATACATCGGGGTAAGGAATGGCAACTGTATATTCGGGATGAATGAGACTCCAGGCCGAACCGGCTTCAGCTGAATATTCGTATGCATCAAGGTCCTGCTCTTTACGGTCGAAAAAATCTTTTGGAGATCCAATTACCGAAATTTCAGCCTGGGGGGCATATTGTTTTAATTTTTCAATATAGTACGGCACATCAGGTACGCCAATCTTTACTTTATCCAGGCTTTTTAATTTACTGCTGCTATTAAAATCGTTTAGCCTGTAGTCCTTTACAATGAATGCGAAAGTCTGGTTGATATAGGAATTTGTCATTCCCATTTCGGCAGTTTTATCAAGTGTTACTGCAATTCCCGACATCACGATGTCTATTGTTCCATTATTCAGTAATTCAGCAGCCTTATTTCTTTCAGTTTTTACCAGCTCAAGTTTCACCTTCATGTCCTGGGCAAGGATGTATGCCATTTCAATATCAAACCCCACAAGTTTTCCGGCTTTATTTTCAAATGCAAAAGGAAGCGCGTCAGAAAAATATCCCACACGGATCGATCCACGATTTTTTATATCGTCGATCCTTGAAATTCCTGATGGCTGTTTCCTTGATGAATCTGACAGGGAAGCCAATAACAATTCTGATTGTGATACAGTTATTGTATTACCCGCATATTGCCTGTTCATATCAAGAGAAACCAGTGCCTCATAATCCTTGTATTCATGCCTCACTACTTTATGATAATACAATTGAAGAAGTGAGATGGAAATAAGAATCAGAGCCAATGTAATTCCAATAAATGGTAGAAGTTTTTTCCAGTTAATTTTAAGAATACCACTGACTGCACTTGCTGAAAGTATGGCGAGTACTAAAGTATACATGGCAGCGAGGAGCGTACCGAACCTGGTTCCGATAAGACTATCAGCGATAGGGAAAAAGCGGAATGTATCAGAAGGGATATGAAATATATTCAGTAGTGTAGGTATCGCAACTGTAGGATCACCAAAGAAGCTGAAAAAGCCCATTACTGTAAAAACGGGATATTGAGTAACAGGAATAGAAGCATTTGACGACCACCCGGCAAACAAAACAAAACTGATGGTTAATATTTTTCCCATGTTCGGAAAACTAAAGGACGCCGGTATAATTACATCAACGGTTGTCTCTGCCTGCTTATCGGTTTGTGCGCGCGATTGCATCAGCTTTTTACTTGTTTCTGACAGCAATGGAAGAACAACGAAAATATTTCCGGTTGCGAATGCTGTAACCAATGCAGTTCTTACCGGTTTCACTATATCCTTGTATTTAAAAGGAGTGATACAGGCAACCATGGCTGGCAAAATCCAGAATGTGAGTAAAAGGGAAATGACCATATAGTTGATCATATAAACCTGCAGGCGCGCCAGTTCATCCAGTCTCATAACACCAAGTGCACTGGCAATGATGGCAAACACACCAAAAGGTGCCAGTCCTACAAGAAAGTTCGTCACACGTCCCAATGCCTGGCTAACAGGAATTAAAATATTGAGAAAGCTTTCTTTGCCTTTTACACCAATCATTGCAATTCCAAGAGCAACGCTAAAAACAACAACAGCGGGAACAACATTATTTGAGAGGGAATTAAAAATATTTGAAGGGATATAAAAATTAAGAAAGTTGAATGAGTTGTTTTGTTCAATCTGGCTTGTACTGAA
>JBJMLW010000572.1:0-7230 GCA_045805105.1 Flavisolibacter sp.
TCCTCTTCCTGGCATGATGAGATTATCCATATGCGAGAAAAACATATCGTTACAAAAGACAGCCCTTGCGCCATTCACTGCAGCAGCAAGGTCGATCTCTTCATCCTCATCCACTTTTTTCCAGTCGCGGAACACGTCACCATAAACTTTTAGCCGGGCTACACCTCCGTCAGGGAAAATATTCAGACGGACATGCGTAAACACTTCATCGCTTCTGATTTCATAAAAATTTTGTGAACCCGGGTTGAGTGGAGATTTTGGAAGGATCTCTTTCCATGGTAACTCATCCCATTTTACTTTTTTTGTTTTTTTCAGATAACACGCTTCAAGAGATGCAAAAGGCGGATGATTTCCCAGGAAATGATTGGTATCGATATCAACGCCATGAATTTTACCTGGCGTTGCGAGTGCAACTATACACCAATCATGTCCCGGTGTTCTTTTCCTGCGTGATTCCCATCCATCCATCCATTTACCACGATCGGTATATTTATCCGGAATAAAGATGCCCCTCCCGGATTTGATCAGGTTTTCCATTTCAGCAAAAAAATCATCACTGCATAAAATGGTTTGTCCACCCAGTCTTTCTGCAGCGAGGTCAGTAAGTTTTGTAAATACCGGTTCTGTCATATTCACTTGTGTTGTAAAATCCGCCCCTCTTTACCGGGGAATGCTGGTTCAGCGGTTATATCATATACCCGGCGTCCTTTTAAAAAAACCTGTTCCACTACGCCATACAGTTCTTTATGAAGATAAGGAGTTACTTTATGACGATGCAGAATAGAACATTCTTCCACTGTAAATTTTTTATTCATGTCGGCAACAACAATGTCGGCAACAAATCCTTTCGCAATCTGTCCTCTTTCCGATTCCATTTTCACCAGTCTTGCCGGTTTCATGCCAAGCCATTTTACAACAGATTGCAGGGAGATGTTTCTTTTTCGTGCAGCGGTCCACACTACAGGAAGCGACCATTGAAGGGAAGCGATACCTCCCCACGCCTTTGAAAAATCTCCTGTAACAATTTCTTTCATAGAGGGAGGCGCAGGAGAATGATCAGTAGCAATAAAATCGATAATGCCATCCTCTAATGCTTTCCACAATTTTTCATTGTTTGCTTTTTCCCTGATCGGTGGTGCGCATTTGTATGATGTTTCGCCATCTCTGATATCTTCTGAATTAAAAAAAAGGTAATGAGGAGCCGTTTCAACTGTGAGCGGAAGTCCTTTTTCTTTGGCTGCTCTTATCGTCTCTATCGAATCAGCAGATGAAAGGTGTACAATATGAACCGGGCAACGGTATTGTTCACAAAGGCGGATCATGAGCCTGATCGCATCATCTTCCCACTTTTTCGGACGTGATGCCAGGTACGCTTCATAAGAACGGCAATTGGAAAAATTAAACTGTGTATCTGTCAATTCGCAATGAACCAGCAAGGGCAGTCCTGTTGATGCAATAACCGGCATGGCGCGACGAAGATCAGCTTCTGTTACATTGGGAAATTCATCGATGCCGGAGTGAGTCAGGAAAGCCTTGAAACCGAAAACACCTTTTTCCGCCATTGGCAAAAGGTCATTTTCATTACCAGGAATGACGCCTCCCCAAAAACCACAATCAACATATAATTTATTCCGGGCAGCCAGCAGTTTTTGTTCAAATGCATTTGCAGTAGTTGTCACCGGCGATGCATTAAGCGGCATTTCAATGAGTGTTGTAATTCCACCTGCAAGCGCCGCTTTTGTTGCCGTTTCAAACCCCTCCCATTCTGTTCTGCCGGGTTCATTGATATGAACGTGCGGATCCACGAGACCGGGAAGTATCGTCTTATCACCTGCATCAATGAATTCACGGCATTCAGTGTCCGGCCGCACGGATGTTACATCCACAATCACACCTTCGTTGATCAAAACATATGCATCCTTTACTTCATCTGCCGTAACAACGTTGGTGCTTTTGATAATTTTATCGAACATGTGCGGTGCTTCTTCGTTTCTTTGGTGATATTAAATGACCAGCATGAAAATCAGGCTAGAGAAAAATGCATATGGAAAAAATGCTATAAACCTGTCAAAGATAATCCGTCATCATGACCATCATGAATTCAGGCAGATTTCAGTAAGCGTATCTCTTCAGGGAGTTTTTGATACGGCGCATACGGAAGGTGATAATTCAAAGATCCTTCCAACTGATACGCAAAAGAATACCGTTTATGCATTGGCAAAAGAAAATTTTACTTCCGGCATTGAAGACTTTGGTATTTCCCTTTCAGGGCATTTCAAAAAAAACAATCCACAGGTATCAAAGGTGAGCATTGAGATCCTGGAACATTTGTACAGGCGGATGCATTTCGATGGAATGGAACATTCGCATGCTTACGTCAGCCGTGGTAATGAAAAACATACTGCATTGATTGAGGAGGATGCAAACGGCATTACAGTAACAAGCGGTATCCGCGACCTTCTTATTCTGAAAACAACCGACTCAGCCTTCAAAGATTATATCAGGGATGAATACACCACACTGAAAGAAACCGACGACCGCATCCTGGCAACGAATTGTGAAGCCACATGGACGTATAACACCATAAATCTTGATTTTACAAATCAATACGAAGTGGTCCGGGAAAATCTTCTGCGGACTTTTGCGTTTCATAAAAGCCTTTCTGTGCAGCACACACTGTATGCCATGGGTGAAGAACTTTTAAAGAAGAATGAAAGTATTAAACAAATCAGTCTGGTGATGCCAAACAAACATCATATACTTTTCAATCTCGGGCAGTTTGGAATGGAAAACCATAATGAGATTTTTATTGCTACTGATGAACCGTTCGGGTATATTACGGGCACGGTTATGAGGGAATAGGCCCCTGTCCCCCGAACGGTGAACTTGGTTTTATCATTCATTTGTATTTCGAAAATTCTTCAGGAGATTTTATTTTTCATTATTGTTGGTATTCGTGCTTCTAATTTGTTTTGTAGGACTAAGTTCCTGAACTAACGCAAACCCCCTCGCGGGGGCGCGCAAGGCATGCGCAAGGGGTGCAAATAATTAGCGCCCTTTGCGCCTCCTTTGCGGCACCGCTTTAGCGGTGCTTGCGTTAGTTCAGGAATTTAATTGTGTAAAGAATTAGAAGCTGTATTTCCAACAATCATTGAAGTAAATGGAAAAT
Organism: Flavisolibacter sp.; assembly: GCA_045805105.1. GTDB lineage: Bacteria > Bacteroidota > Bacteroidia > Chitinophagales > Chitinophagaceae > Flavisolibacter. Next base: position 3,170 of record JBJMLW010000572.1, read on the forward strand.
AAAAACTTTCTATTCACAATACATGATCCTCAAACTTCTTACTCCGATACAGCATCGGAATGATAATCGCTGCAAACACACCCATGATAATGACCATCGCCATAAGGAGTTGATGAAATTCAAGATTTGTAGAGGAATCCGATGAGAAATTAATTTCATCTGCTTTCCATGCTAAAAAAGCAGTGAGAAGAATAAAGACAATGATGAAAACAATATCTCCTCTTTTGAAAAATTTTATGAAGCCATAATATACAATTCCGATCACCAGGAAAATAAGATTCACCACAAAGATGAGAGATGACACATTGATCAGGGATGCGGGCTGGTAGTTCGTCTTTTCCCTGAACGCAATATTGAAAGCGAGACAGGTAACGGTGGCTATGATGCCGGCAAACAAACCTGTAAGTAAGGCTTTTGTAAAAGGAGTCAGGTAACTGTTTTTCATATTAATGATTTAGAGAACCAAAGGTACTTAAATTAAAAAACTCTTGCATAGATCAGGTTATTATAGCTCAGAGTACAAAAAATATATAAATAATATTGTTTAAACCATGCTTTACTTCAGTATGCGGTTCAAATGAACTTTCTTTGCGCATGCCAGAAACTTCATGCAACCTCAGCAGTTGTTTTTTATGCAAAAACTGCCTTCCCGAATGGACTGACCTGGTTGCAGTAAAGAAAAAAACCATGCTGGTTAATAAAGGCAGGAAATTATTTGGAGAAGGAGAAAAGGTACATGGAATGTATTTTGTTTTTAGCGGCGTATTCAAGATCGCGATGCGTTGGGACGATGAAAAAGAACTGATTCTACGTTTTGCAAAACCTGGTGACATGCTTGGTCACAGGGGTTTTGGAGGCGATAAGTTATATCCTGTATCAGCTTCTGCCATTACTCTTTCAAAGGTTTGTTTTATAGATAATGATTTTCTTCAGGCAACGCTAAAAACAAACATTCAGTTCACCAACCAGATGCTTCATGTATATGCTGATGAATTACACAATGCAGAGAAAAAAATGCGTGACATCGCACACCGTGATGTCAGAGGAAGGATAATACAGGTGCTGCTGGAACTTTCTGATTCATTTGGAACTGATGAGAACAATTTTATTGCACTTCCCGTGACACGTCAGGATATTGCTTCGTATGCAGGAACAACATATGAAACAGTTTTTAAGATATTATCGGAGTTAACACAGTCTGGTATCATTCTTTCCGAAGGAAAAAAAATCTCAATAAAGGATACACACAGGCTTGAAAAACTATTGACATAAATATTCAGATTATAAAATGACACATAAAATACACCAGGGCATTCCGGTTTCAGTATCACTGGAAGATACTATTACCGCAGCAGCAATGCCATTACAATCCGGTGCAGATAAAAAAAGAATTGTTTTCATTTCATTGGTCGCCATCATCATTGCAGTTCTGATCAGTGGTATAGCAAAGGCACTTGTCTATCTTATAAATCTTGTAACCAATATTTTCTTTCACCATGTGATTTCTATTTCCAATGGTAGTCCTGCAACACATATTTTAGGCATATGGGTAATCATTGTGCCGGTGATTGGCGGTATCCTGGTTGGACTTATGGCATTATACGGATCAAAAGCCATTCGCGGGCATGGCATACCTGAAGCGATGGAACAGATATTAACCAATCAAAGTAAGATTCGTCCATCTATTACTTATCTCAAACCAATATCTTCTGCCATTTCAATTGGTACAGGCGGACCATTCGGTGCAGAAGGGCCCATCATTGCAACAGGTGGTGCACTTGGATCCACGATAGGGCAGCTCCTTCGCATCAGTTCATATGAAAGAAAAATTTTACTTGCTGCAGGCGCTACTGCAGGTATGTCGGCAATTTTTGGTTCGCCTATTGCAGCCATATTTCTTGCCATCGAATTATTACTGTTTGAGTTTTCTCCAAAATCCATTATACCTGTTGCATTGGCATGTATAACCGGATCTGCAGGGCATCATTTTTTATTTGGCACGTCAGCAGTTTTTCCAACGCCATTTATTGCTGTTCCAGGCAACACAGCTCTGGCACTTTATAGTGTGATGGGTCTTTTACTTGGTCTCTTATCTGCAGGTGTTACCAAAATTGTTTATTTCATTGAAGACCTTTTTGAAAAGTTGCCCGTGCACTGGATGTGGTGGCCAGCTATCGGCGGCCTTGCTGTTGGAATCATAGGTTACTTTTCTCCACGAACACTCGGCGTTGGTTATGAAAATATTACAGAAGTGCTTTCCGGAAATAGCGGAATGAAACTGCTTCTTTCTCTTTGTATCCTGAAATTTATTTCGTGGGCCATTGCATTGGGGAGTGGAACATCCGGTGGAACACTGGCACCTTTGCTCACCATCGGTGGTGCTTCGGGCGCATTGATGGCAATACTTCTTCAAACAATTTTTCCAGGATGTGGTGTTACCCTTACACTTGGTGCTTTGGTTGGAATGTCAGCCATGTTTGCCGGTGCTTCAAGGGCATTATTAACCTCCATCATTTTTGCACTTGAAACTACAGAGCAGGCAAATGCGCTGCTTCCACTGCTTGCAGCCTGCATTGCGTCCTATTTTATATCGTTCCTTCTCCTGGAAAATTCCATCATGACCGAAAAAATTGCACGCCGTGGAATAAAAACACCGCATGAATATGAGCCCGATATTCTTGACAAACTAAAGGTGAAGGATGTCATTACTGAAAACAGGATGGTAATCAGCGAAAGTGCCACAATAGAAGAAGCCAGGAACTGGTTAGTAAAAAGAAAAGACCAGCAACAGAACTATTACATTGTTGCCGATGACGCAGGTGTTTTTAAAGGGATTGTAAGTTCTTCAAGCCTTTTCAGCATGCACCAGGTTGTATCAAATCAAATAGGATCATTAATAAAAAGAAAGCCGCTGGCCATTACCAACGAAGACTCACTGAAGCTTGCTGTAGAAATGATGGCAAGAGAAAACCTGGATGTTTTACCGGTGATCACAACAGAAGAAAAGAAAATTGCCGGTATTCTTTCCTACCGTGATCTTTTATCGGCATACCGGTATAGAGGTAAGGAGCATGAAGAAGCTATTTCGATTTCTTTAAAACGGAGAACGATGAAAATCCTTGTTCATGGTAAGAAGCGGCTGAGTCTTTTGAGGAATGGACAAACGAAAGCGTGAAACGTGAAACGTGAAACGTGAGACGTGAGACGTGAGATGAATTCAACTTTGGATGTCATCTCCACCAGGTTCCTGAACTAACGCAATCACCGCTAAAGCGGTGCCGCAAAGGAAACGCAAAGGATCGCAATTGCATTTAATAGCGCCCTTTGCGCCTCCTTTGCGTGCCGTGAAGCGGCATTGCGTTAGTTCAGAAATTAATTTTGTAAAAGAATATTAGAACTATATATTCCGAAAGTCTAAAAGAAAATCGATCTCTCAATTCCCATCTCCAATCCTCTTAACTCTGCCAATCCCCTTAATCTTCCAATAGCACTATATCCCGGGTAAGTTTTTTTCTTCAGGTCATCGAGCATCTGGTGACCATGGTCGGGACGCATGGGAATCGATTCTCCCCTCCTTCTTTGTAGCAGTACAATTTCTTTCATTACTTCATACATGTTCACATCACCATTAAGATGGTCTGCTTCGAAAAAATTCCCATTATCATCCCGCTTTGTGCTGCGCAGGTGTAAAAAATGAATATGATCTCCCATTCTCCTTATCATCCCCTGGAGGTCATTGTCTTTTCTAACGCCGAATGATCCGGTACAAAAACATAAACCATTGGCAGGTGAAGGAGCAGCACTTAGCAATTCAATAGCGTCTTTTTCCGTACTTACAATCCTTGGCAAACCTAGTATCGGATAAGGCGGGTCATCGGGATGTATGGCCATCTTCAAACCTACCTCTTCCGCAACCGGTACAACTTGTTGTAAAAAGTAGAATAAATGCTCTTTTAGCTTTTTCGCATCAATGCCTTCATAATTTCTTAATGCAGCCAGTATTTGCTCAACCGTAAATCGTTCCTCACTTCCCGGCAGTCCAAGCAAAGCATTTGTGAACA
>JBJMLW010000573.1:0-2381 GCA_045805105.1 Flavisolibacter sp.
AAGCGGATGTAATCTTCATACAGAGATTGGTCGGATGAAAGGAACTTATGTAATGGAAAACCTACACAACAAAGAAATTTTCGAAGTGCGTATTCCGGCATTTGATATGGTTACGCCATTTAAATACAATTAGTGAGAAGTGAGGAATGATTAGTGAAGAGTATAGATTCTCACGATAGAGCTTTGTTTTACGACAAAGCTTTTTTTTATCTCAGATTACACGGATTTCAGAGGATTTCACGGAGGTTAATGTACTAACAAGATTTTAGCTCGAAGCTCGTGGCTCACTGCTGGCAGCTACTTCGGTCTGTATTTCGCTTCCTGGAAAATTTTCATTGCAGGCGTGGATAATACTTGTTGCAACGATAGTTTAGGATTTCGGTCAGCATATTTTTCCACGATTTTCCATCCAACCCATTGTCCGATATTTCCTGGAGATGATTGTGGCTGCAGGTCGGGTGTAAATGGTGCTTCACCCAGGTAATTCTGAATTCTTTCAGGCTCGATTGTAAACAGGTTCGGTGTGGTTGATTGTATTGCAGCCCAGATATTTCCTTCGTTTGCATTACACCATTCAAGCTGTCTTCCTGTAAAGAATGTAATGACAGAATCGGGTGCATCCGGAAGAAGATGATCAAGGAGATACCATTGCTTTCCTTTTTCAATCATCTGTTCAATCAGGCTTGATTCCTGGCTCGTATCAGTATATAATTCATTGGCAATTGACCTTATACTGTTGGGAACAATATAAGGTGCTTCAAACCGCCTGCGCAGGTAATCGTAATATAATGTAGGGTCATATGCTGAATAATTTTGTCCAAGGAACATCTGCAAGCTGATTACAAGCGTATCCCTGAAATAAAGTGTTCCGTAGATTTCCTGCTTGTTCTCAGGATTCAGGCTTTCCACAGAAGTATAAACGGAAGGAAGTCTGAAAGAGGGAAAATAATATTTTACATACCGGAGACCAGTCTCAAGATTTTTTTCATAATCGGAAAAATCACCGAATTTTTTCTGAACAGAATCATTTAGTGATTTGATGTTGCGGTAATAGGTCAGGATGGCTTCACTATAACTTTTGCCTTCCTGGTGTACAATAAAGTTGATCGGAGAAAGGTATTCAAAGTAGAGTGGGAGAAAGGTTGGATATTTTTTATACAATGTATCAAGTGAGGTTGTAAGTTGATTGGTATCTATTGAAAAAAAATCTTTGTCAAACCGCTGAACTTTTACATCAGCCTGGATGCCGCTGACGTCGGGTTTGCGGGAATCATTGCTGCATGAAAACAATATAAAAACAGACAAGATACAGGTCAGAAAACGCATAAGGCGGTAAACGGGTTTATTCATGATTTATTACGGAACTTTGAAAGATAACAGGAATTCAACAAGAGTCTATGAAAATATTTCTGGCACAGCAAAATTATCACATTGGCAATTTCGAAGAGAATGCTAAAAAAATCATTCAGGGTATTGAAAAAGCAAAGGGTGCCGGTGCAGACCTGGTAATGTTTTCAGAATTATGTATCTGTGGATATCCGCCAAGGGATTTTGTGGAATTCAATGACTTTATCCGGAAATGCTACGAAACCATTGACATTGTAAAAGAATATGCCGATGATATAGGCGTTCTTATTGGTAGTCCCTCCATAAATCCGCGTAAGGAAGGGAAGGATCTGTTCAATGCCGTATTCCTTTTACATGAAAAAAAGGTCAGGGCAGAGATCCACAAAACGCTGCTCCCTACTTACGACATCTTTGATGAGTACAGATATTTTGAACCCGCTTTTGAATGGAAATGCATTCATTTCAAAGGCAAAAAACTTGCTGTTACCATATGTGAGGATATCTGGAACCTGGGTGATAATCCACTGTATCGCATCACACCTATGGAAATGCTTATCCGTGAAAAGCCTGATGTTATGCTGAATCTTTCCGCATCTCCTTACAATTATGCAGCGGATGTGGTGAGAAGAAGTATCATGGAAGCACATACCATTAAATATGGACTGCCTATGTTGTATTGTAATGCAGTTGGTGCACAGACAGAAATTGTATTTGATGGTGGGAGCCTGGTTTACAACATTAATGGAGAAATGGTGAAAGAAATGAACTATTTCGGTGAAGACTATGCGCTTTTTGACCTCGAGGAATTAAGCAGGCGAACAAATAACCAGGAAAAGAAAACAGAAAGAAAATACAAGGGAACCGAAAGTTCAGATTATCCCTTAACAGAAGTAAAGGTTACAGAAGGAGCTGTGTCGCAGAAATATTATTATTCTGCTTCTGAAGTAGGGCGTGAACTTGATACGCTTGAATACCTGACAGATGAAAAAAATATAAGCGAGATTCACCAGGCTTTGCTTCTTGGCATTCGTGAC
>JBJMLW010000574.1:0-2581 GCA_045805105.1 Flavisolibacter sp.
ATCCGCCTGAGACGGATGGCTTCACAAAGCAAGCAATTGGTTTTATTTGATGAAATCATACCACAGTATGATCCCGTGCCCATTAAAGCATTTCTTATAAATGTTTAATGGTATGTATACTGTTGAAAGAATGACCTCATTGAATCTTCCAGGAATGACATCAACTGCAGAAACCGGCAGAAGATCCTGGCCTTTCATGTAAACTACCGGACTTTTGAATTATGCCGCACTTCAGTTCTAACCATTGCAATAATCAACATCAATAAATCAAGTAAAAATTACAGATGCATCTTTTAAAGAGCGAATAATTTTATTTCAGGATATTATCGGAATCGCGGCCTTTAAAAGGAAAGGAAATTAAAGTATGATACATCGATTGCACTCATTAGAATGCTGAGTTCAAACCTAGTAAATATTATTAACAGACTATAAAATTTTTAACGGTTTGTTCTGTTTTACCCGATCAAACTTTAGTTTACTGCATCTATTAAATCATCAAACCCTTACCTTTGCAACCCCAAATCAATTTGATTGATTGAATGAAATTATGAGCGGGTGTGGCGAAATTGGTAGACGTATCAGACTTAGGATCTGACGCCGTGAGGCATGGGGGTTCGAGTCCCTCCACCCGCACTAACTTTTACATCAGCCATTTGATGCAGCTGTTACGAAAATGTTCAATATTCAATAACCAAGGGTTCAGTTGTGGCATTGATCACGAACATTGATTATTGAACATTAATGAATTTAAAATTTATTATATGGCTACAGTCACACAACAGGATGTTGCTCCCCTTCACAAACATTTAAATGTTACCATTAACAAGGAGGATTACCTGCCTACGTTCGAAAAATCATTGAAGGAATACAGCAAAAAAGCAAACATCCCCGGTTTCAGGAAAGGCATGGTCCCTTCAGGCCTGATCCGTAAAATGTATGGCAATTCACTGTTTGTGGATGAGGTGCTTAAAACGGTTGACAAGGAAGTTTTTCATTACCTGGAAACAGAAAAGCTGGACATTTTTGCACAACCGTTGCCTGTAGAAATGAACCTCGGACAGCTTGATGTAAACCATCCTAATAATTACACATTTACATTCGAAGTTGGCATGAAGCCACAATTTCAGATGCCTGAACTGGCAAAAGAAAAAATTAAGCGTTTCATGATTACAGTAACGGATGAAATGGTTCAGGAAGAAGTTGATAAACTTAAGACGCGTTATGGCAACATGACAGAACCTGAAGAAGTAAACAATGAAGAAAATGTTCTCAACATAACTTTTATTGAAACTGATGAAAATGGAAATGAACTGGAAGGAGGAATCCGGAAAGACAATTCTCTTCTTGTAAAATATTTTAAGGAAAGCTTCAGGCAGAAACTTATCGGAAGGAAAAAAGATGATACAATCGTTTTACGTTTGGAAGATGCTTTTGAACCTAAAGAGCTGGAATGGGTGACAAGTGACCTTGGCCTGGATTCAGCAAGCAATAAAAATTTTAAAATAGTTATTACCAAAATAGGATTCGTTGAAGCAAGGGAGCTGAATGAAGAATTGTATTCTCAATTGTTTCCGAATGAAGAAATAAAAACAGAAGAAGATTTTCGCAATCGAATACGCCCGGAATTACAAAAACAGTGGGATGCTGAAAGCCGTAATCAGTTGCAGCATTCTTTATATCATATTCTTCTGGAACATACCGAGATTACATTTCCGCAGGATTTCCTGAAGCGATGGATTAAAACGCAGGGTGAATCAAAGGAAGTTAAATCGGATGAAGATGTTGAAAAAGAATTTCCTTCATTCATCAATCAATTAAAATGGTCGCTCATTACTGAAAAGTTAGTGCGTGAAAATAATATTGAAGTAAAACCGGACGAAGTACGTGAATTTGCACGCCAGCAACTTCTTGGATATATGGGAATGCAGGCTGCAGGTGAGGAACAGCAATGGATGCGGGATTATATCGACAGGATGATGAAGGACAGGAAATATGTTGAAGATGCCTACAATCGTATGCAGACTCAAAAAATCTTCGAGTTTGCAGAAACACAGATACAACCTGAAGAAATTCCAGTTACCAAAGAAGAGTTTGTAAAAATGAATGAAACACACCAGCATGAACATCACTAAGAATATCGAATAACGAATATCGAATGACGAAGTAAGGCCGCCGCAGGGCGGTCTTTTTTTTAATTCCGAATTCCAATTCTCGAATTTTCAACTCCCTAATCCCTAATTCCTTTTCCCTATTCCCTTTTCCTTTTTCCATGGCAATTTGTCGTAAAAAACTCCAAGCATGGTATTTGATAGCACACAATTCACTTATTTTGCCAAAAATCTAATCTAGACGATATGAGTTATCATTCAGAATTTGAAAAGTATGCCGTAAAGCACAGGGGATTGTCAAGCAATACACTGGATAGTTATGGCAAATACATAGTAACCGGACTCACACCTAATATTATCGAAGAAAGACCAATGAATGTTGCCGTGATGGATGTATACAGCCGTTTGATGATGGACCGCATCATTTTCCTTGGTTATCCAATCAATGACGAAGTTGCTAATATTGTTACTGC
>JBJMLW010000575.1:0-2084 GCA_045805105.1 Flavisolibacter sp.
ACACTATTTTCAAAGGATGCCATTTGTGAAGATGTTGATGCGGTTTTTTTTGATGCAAACAACGACGGCCACCCGGACCTGTATGTTGTAAGTGGCGGCAATGAATCAAGGGAACCACAGGAACTGGAAGATCGCCTTTACGTAAACGATGGTACCGGTCATTTTACAAAAGCATCCGAAGCTTTTACGCCCGAGTATAAAAACAAATCATGTGTTGCTGTTGCAGATGTTGACCTTGATGGTGATGCAGATGTTTTTGTTGGTACACTTTCCAATCCGGCTGCCTATGGAATTCCACAGACATCATGTTTATTTATTAATGACGGACATGCACATTTTACAAAAGCAACTTCGCGAAAAATAAAGTTGGACTCCATTGGCATGGTTACCAGTGCGGCATTTGCTGATGTGAACAATGATGGATGGCCTGACCTTGTAGTTTCAGGGGAATGGATGCCGATAAAAATTTATATCAATAACAAGGGAACATTTGAAGAAAAAGATCTTCCTGCATCTACAGGGCTTTGGCAGAACGTGTATGTAACGGACCTGAATGGGGATGGATACCCGGATTTTTTTGCAGGAAACTGGGGACATAATACCAAATTATGGGCAGGCAAAAACGGACCATGCAAATTGTTCGTAAAAGATTTTGACCGGAATGGTTCCATAGACCAGGTGATGTCTTATAGCATTGATGGAAAAGATTATAGTTTCCTGGCAAAGGATGAACTGGAACGAAGCCTGCCTGTATTGAAAAAAGCCTATCTCAATTATGGAGAGGTAGCAGGTAAAACGGTGCAATACATGTTATACGATCTTTTTAAAGGAAATATTGAATTGGAGGCCGTAGAACTGGGTTCATGCTATTTTGAGAATGATAAAAAAGGAGGATTTAAAAAGATCATCCTTCCGGACAGGCTTCAGCTCGCACCGATTTTTACATTTCAAAAAACAGACCCCCAGTTACAGGACAAAATGTTTATTTCGGGTGGCAATTTTTTTGATGTAACTCCATATGAAGGGAGATATGATGCCCAATCTTTGGCGTTATTCAGATCGGACAACTATGGTCTTCATGAACTGAGCCAGCCCGATCTTTCGCAGGTTCCCGGACAGGTGAGAGATATGAAATGGATACGGACTGTGCATGGAAGAGTGTTGGTAGTTGCTAGAAATAATCAACCGTTGATTTTTTTAAAAAGAGGCATGTGAACCACGGAAAAGGAATCAGGGATGGTGAGATCTTTCTCTCTGTACGAGGGAATATTATGAGCTAGAGAACCAATAGAACAATAGAACAAAGAACAATAGAACAATAGAACTGAGAACAATAGAATGATGAATAAAATAGTTAAAACAATATCTTTTATATACATCGGAATTCTGCTTCTCACCGGTTGCAATAAAAAGTCATCCGGCGGCGATCAGCCTGTTGCAACAACATTCATATTGAAGTCATGGACCATCAATGGAGCCACATCGGAGAATACTTTATATAATGTAAGTCCGAATGCACCGATCCGCCTGAGTTTTTCATCGCCTATCGACCGCAATTCAGTACCGGGCGCTATCAGCATTACGCGTAACGGCACGCCGGTAACTTACAATGCCACTTATACCAATGCTGACAGTGTGGTGATACTGACACCTGCAACACCTTTCAGCTATCTAACAAAATTTCATGTTGATATCCTTGCACAACTAAGATCTCCTGGCGGTGCAACTTTATATCCTGCCTTCCAGGCAGATTTTGTTACATCAATTGATTCATCTGATAAGTTTCCTGTTATTTCCGATTCAGCACTTGTTCAGCTGGTGCAGCAGCAGACGTTTAAATATTTCTGGGATTTCGGACATCCTGTAAGCGGGCTTGCACGGGAAAGAAACACATCCGGTGATGTAGTGACTTCAGGTGGATCTGGTTTTGGCATCATGGCGATCATTACCGGCATTCAAAGGAATTTTATTTCGCGGGCACAGGGAGTTTCACGCATACAGACAATGGTTTCTTTCCTGAAAAACACCGCACAGAAATTTCATGGTGCATTTCCTCACTGGCTCAATGGTGTAAGTGGTGCTGT
>JBJMLW010000576.1:0-7153 GCA_045805105.1 Flavisolibacter sp.
CAGTATGACTGTTCCTTAAAAACCTCGTTCGCCGGGGCTTTTACTTTCCTGATATTTAAATTGAATTCGTTTTCGTATACAATGGTCCCACTGCATAGACGATAGACCATGGACCATAGACCATAGACCATGGACCATAGGCCATGGACGATAGGCCATAGTCATTTAAAATGAATCAGTTTTATTGAAATGCGGGAAAGTTCTATAGTCATATCAGCCGGGTATGAATCAATATTATACCAGATACCAATTTCCTTTGGCATGAATTCGGATGATTCCAATGAACTGGTTAACCAGATGTACCTGAAGGCCGGAAGAAAATATTCTGTGGTATACCAGGATCGGCTGGAGTTAACCAAACGGATCGTGCATCAGTGTGTATTTAAAATAAGTTGTAAAATTTTCAGCCAGGAACAACAGCTTGCAGGTTTTGAATATGGAAATGATAATCCGTACTCAAATAAAATTTCACGGCTGCTAAAAATCCCACTTAGTTTCAGCGTTGTTTATATTCTGTATCACATAATTGGATTCAACGAAACAGAAGTTGCCTATATTTTAAATATTGATAGCATCCAGGTAAAAGAAAGGCTCGGAAGTGCTATGAGAAGGATGGCTGTTAATTAGTTTTTCGGAACAGAATCAAATTCTTTATTGAAATTATTTATTATCTTTCTTCCTGCTACTTTTCTTTTTTGACGGTTTTGCAATTTTATTGTACTCCAGGGATAGCTGCACCCAGAAGTTCAATTTCTTCCGGGTATTTAATTCTTCTTCGTCAACAAAAACAAAACCCTTCATCACTTTTCCTGTGAAATCCATTGGCTTTACACCATCCATTTCAATCACCTCATCATATTTACCGGGATCAATCCGGACCATCAGCCTGTCCTTTTCCACACCGATGCACATTTTATCATTCACCATGAAACAGAGTCCGCCAAACATTTTCTTTTCCTCAACATTCCTATGTGTTTCCGAAATAATTTCTCTCACCCGGTCGGCGAGTTTCTCATTAAAAGCCATGGGAGGAAGTTGTAGTAGGTAAATTACGTTTTTTATCTAATGGCTTAAATTCCCGCTTCGCGCTGCTCGCTCCGCGCAGCGCGTAGCTCGTAGCGTTCCACTGTATCGATTCCGTACATCTTTGTTCGGAAACGAACAGTTTCGTAGTTTATCATTACTCCAACTCATTGCCTTTCAGTGTATCATTTTCTGGCATTAATCATGAATGCCTTTCACATTCGAACATGGGGCATGATACCCGGAGTACGGGTGATTGTTACAACTATTTTTTAAATGCTTTCTATGATTTGGAACTATTTCATTTTAGCCTGGAGAAATCTTCTGAAGTATAAACTTTTTTCTGCAATCAATTTTCTTGGACTATCATCGGGACTCGCATGCTGTATACTCATGTTTTTATTTGTTCAGCATGAATTGAAATACGATAAATTTCATGCCCGGTCGCGCGACCTGTATCGTCTTACCTCTGTTATGTATAGCAATGGCGGACAAAGTAAGCTGGCTGTAACTCCTGCTCCATGGGCACCCCTGATGAAAAAAGATTACCCTGAAATTAAAAATTATGTAAGGCTCCTCAAAGACGAGAAAACACTGATTGGTCAACCTGGTGGCGAACATTTTTATGAAACAGGTATGCTGTATGCAGATTCAACGTTTTTTGATGTGTTTTCTGTATCTCTCGACAAAGGCGATTCAAAACATGCACTGGAACGTCCAAACAGTATTGTACTTACTCCGGAAACAGCGCGTAAATATTTTGGAAAGGCAGATCCTATCGGAAAAACCCTTGAAGTGAATTCATTTGGAAGAAATCTAACCGTTGAAGTAACAGCCATCGCACAACCGGTTCCATCTACATCCCATTTTCATTTCAATTCCCTGGTTTCGCTGCAAACCCTGGGAGATATCAGCAGCCTGTGGTCGTTTCATATGTTTCATAGTTATGTTTTACTGAATAGTGGGACGAATCCCGGTGAGCTGGAAAAAAAATTCCCGGGCTTTGTCAACCAGTATATTATCAACAATCCGCAGGCGGATGGTAAAAATGACATCTTTCTTCAACCCATTACTGATATTCATCTTCATTCAAATATGACAGGCGAACTCGCTTCAAACGGGGATATCACTTATGTGTATGTTTTTGGAGGAGTTGCTATTTTTATTTTGCTGATAGCCTGTTTTAATTTTTCAAATCTTTCAACCGCCCGTTCATTATCCAGGGCAAAGGAGGTAGGATTGCGTAAAGTAATGGGAGCAGAAAGGCAGCAACTATTGAAGCAGTTTCTTTGTGAAACAACATTGTTTGCCATCTTTTCACTGATCATATCCATTGCACTGGCCTACGCTGCACTTCCTTTATTCAACCAGCTATCAGGCAGAGAACTCACACTTGACTTTACAAACAATCTCCCTTTGATCGCAATGTTAATCTTGATGATTGTGGCCGTTGGAATGATTGCCGGGCTTTATCCGGCTGTCGTTCTTGCCGCATTCAAACCAATAGAGGTTTTGAAGGGCAAGATGATGAATAACAATAAAGGTCTATCATTCCGAAAAGCACTTGTTGTTTTGCAGTTTACAGTTTCAATCGGATTAATTTCCTGTACGCTTCTCGTAAATCAGCAGCTCCGTTATTTAAGAAATAAAAGCCTTGGTTTTGAGAAAGATAATGTCATTGTTTTATCCCTTCCAAGGGATAGTGATTCAGCTAAATTGCAGAATTTAAAAAATGCTATTCTTCATAGTGAGGGTGTTCGTTCTGTTGCCGCATCATCTTCTGTTCCAAGTGCAACCATTCCGATCAACCTGGTGAATGATGGAGGTACAGATTTATCAAAAGCTATTTCAATGCAAATGCTTTTTACTGACTATGGGTTTGCTGAAACGATGCATATGAAACTCCTTGCAGGCAGAGATCTTAATCAGGAACATGCAACCGATCAATCAGAAGGGTTCCTGATCAATGAAGAAGGTGTTAAAAAATTTGGTTGGAAAAATCCGCAGAATGCAGTAGGAAAAACCATTCAGTGGGTTCAACCAAACGAGGTACTCAAATCCGGAAGGGTTGTTGGAGTGGTACAGGATTTCAATATTACACCTTTGAAAACGACTGTTCAACCTTTGGTGATGCACTATTTTCCGCAACGTTTCCAGTACATGTATATCAGGTTTAACCAGGGTGGGGCAGAACGCGTTCTGCCTGTTATTGATGATAAATTCCATTCTCTTTTTCCAAAGCAATCCATAGAATATACTTTTCTTGATGAAACATTGAATGCCATGTATACAGGTGAAAGAAAACTGGCGAAGATTTTCAATTACTTTTCTTTTCTTGCCATTCTAATCGCGTGCCTTGGCGTTCTTGGTTTATCCTTGCATTCCATCCAGCAACGCATAAAAGAAATTGGTATCAGGAAAGTTTTGGGAGCAAGCGTCCAGGGAATTACAGCTAATCTTCTGAAAGAATTTGTAAAACCTGTTTTGACAGGTGCCGTAATCGCAACACCTCTTGCATGGTATGTAATGAGCCAGTGGCTGAAAGATTTCGCATACAGGATTGATATCAGCATCACTGTGTTTGTTATAACGACTGTTGTTGTTCTGCTACTGGCAGTTTTAACCATGAGCATCCAATCGATAAAAGCGGCTCTTGAAAACCCTGTAAAAAGTTTGAGAGCTGAATGAATAAAAGTGAACTATGAAATGCCAGGAGTCAATGGCCAGGTGCACCCACTAACACTGCTTCAAACCTTTTCCGAGCGGGGAATTGATATTGAAAATTTACAATTGAACATTGAATATTTATCAATAATCCATTCTATACAATTACTAAAACCAGGTTATGTTCAAAAACTATTTCAGGATTGCATGGCGCCATTTATATAAAAACAGGCTGTATGCAGCTGTCAATATTTTCGGACTCGCAGCAGGAATTGCCAGCTGTATTTTAATTGGACTCTATGTCTGGAATGAATTAAGTTTCGACAGGTTTCATACGAATGGAGGCCGTATTGTGCGGGTAACATGGCAATACAACTTTGGAAATGCTGAAACCAAAACTGCACTGACAGGAACAAAGGTGGGTCCGGAATTTACACGGAGATTTCCGGAAGTAGAGGCATATGTAAGAACATTAAAATTTCCAAGGGTTGTAACCTATGAGAATAAAATGTTCGATGAAAAAAATTTCTTTTATGCAGATTCTGCATTCTTCACCACTTTCTCTTTCCCGCTACTTGAAGGTGATCCAAAATCGGTACTGCAGGGTGTTGACAAAATTGTTCTCACGCAATCATCAGCCAAGAAATATTTTGGCAACCAGAGTCCCATCGGCAAAATAGTAAAGGTGGGAGGCAACCGTGATTTTATCGTATCCGGCATTGCAGCCGATGTTCCGGAAAATTCACAGATGCAGTTTGACTTTGTAGGAACTTTTTCTTCACTCAATGCTGCGAAAACTGAGAAGTGGAGCGAGGCAAATTATATCACGTATCTCTTGCTTGGCAAAGGTGTACAGTTTAAAAACCTGCAGTCTAAAATTGATAATTATATTAAACAAGTAGGTAAAGAGGAGATGCAGTTGCAGGCAGGACAGTTTTCCAGGTATCACCTGGAACCATTGACTGCTGTTCATCTGCATTCGGACCTTGATGGTTTCGAGCCCAATAATAACATCACATACATTTATATTCTTGCAGCCATTGCCGTGCTGATCTTACTTATTGCCTGTGTGAATTATACAAACCTCAGCACCGCTCAATCAGCCGGAAGAAGTGCAGAGATTGGTATGAGAAAGGTAATGGGTGCAGGAAAGCAACAGGTTTTCGGACAGTTTATAATTGAATCTTACCTGCTTGTGCTCTTATCAATTCTGCTTGGGATGCTTGTTGCTTTTTTTCTTCTTCCTTTCTTCAACCAGCTTTCAGGGAAAAATCTTCCATACCAATTGTTGTATCATCCAGCAACAATTGGTGGTCTTGTTATATTGTCGGTCATCATTGCATTTTGTGCAGGGGCCTATCCGGCTCTTGTTTTATCCGGCGGTCGCATCATCCAGGTACTTAAATCCGGTTTCTCCTATACAAGTTCCGGCACATTCAGAAAATCGCTGATTATTTTTCAATTTGTGATTTCAATTTTTCTTGTCATCTCTACAATCGTAATTCTTCAGCAACTTTCGTTCATCAGGAATAAGGATCTTGGTTATAACAAGGAACAGATCCTGGTTCTTCCGGTAGACCGGACATTTTCTGAACACTATGATGAAACTAAATCGGCTTTATTAAGAAGCAAAGGGGTAATATCAATTGGCGGTGCTTATGAAGAACCGACTGATATTGGCTGGGGAGATGGAATTACTACAAAAGACGGGAAAAATATTACGGTCAATGCATTACCTGTAGATGAAGATGCGATAAGGACACTGGGAATGAAAATCGTTTCCGGAAGTGATTATACCCATGCGGATGTACTGGCGTTTGATACTTCCAATAATGGTGAAAATATCCGATACACCTTTATGCTCAATGAAACCGCTGTAAAAGCATTGGGATGGACACCCGAACAGGCAATTGGTAAAACAATTGAAAAGGGGAGAGAGGGAGTTGTAAAAGCTGTTGTAAAGGATTTTCATTTCCGGTCATTCCATGAAGCGATTGATCCACTTGTAATTTTCCTCGATAAAAGAATGGTAGGCGCATTATTTGTCAGGATAACGGGAAACAATGTGCAGTCCACCATTGAAAATCTCGGACATGTTTGGAAAGAAAGAATTACCAATCGACCATTTGAATACAAATTTCTCGATGAAGATTTTGATGCTCTTTATAAAACTGAACAGCGAACAGCACAGGTCTTTACAACTTTTTCCACGCTCGCCATTCTTCTTGCTTGTCTTGGATTGTTTGCACTAACTGCCTACAGCATGGTACGACGTACCAAGGAAATTGGCATCAGAAAAATATTGGGCGCAACAATTCCTGATATTCTTGCGCTTGTTTCAAAAGATTTTTTAAAGCTCGTATTGATTGCCTTGATCCTGGCTGTACCAATTGCGTTGTATGCCACTCATCAATGGCTGCAGACATTTGTATACAGGATTAATATTCAGTGGTGGGTTTTTCTTGCAGCAGGTTTATTGATCCTGGCAATTTCTTTCATTACCATCAGCGTCCAGGCATTGAAAACTGCATCGGCGAATCCGGTGAAGAATCTGAGAACGGAATGAAAGGCGTGAGGCGTGAAAGGTGAAATAAGCGGCGGGCTTCGAGCTGCGAGCTGCGAGCTGATTTGTTACATATGGAACGTCTATGGTCTATCGTCTAACGTCTATCGCCTATCGCCTGTTTTCAGATTCCTTTCACCTTACCTGTATAAATTCCCTCTTAAATATTTCAAGCCCGAATCAACAACCACAGTGACAATTTTTTTGCCGGGACCTAAATTTCTTGCTCTTTGCAGGGCAGCCCACACATTGGCTCCCGAACTCACACCACTGAATACACCTTCCTTCCTTGCCAGCAGTCTTGCTGTTTCATAAGCATCTTCATCTGAAACCGCAATAATTTCATCGGCAAGATCCAGCCTGCAGATTGATGGAACAAAGCCTGATCCCATTCCTTCAAGTTTGTGCGTGCCGGATATGTCGCCTCCGGACAGGGCACGAACATGTAATGGTTCAATTGCAATGCAACGGATTGTTGGAATTTCTTTTTTTAAAATTTCTGCATTACCTGAAAAGCATCCTCCGGTGCCAACACCCATAATAAATTCATCAATATCATGTCCCAGTTCCTTTATAATCTCGCGTCCCATTTCATGATAGGCATTCCGGTTGTCAACATTATTGAACTGGTCTGTCCAGAAAGTATTTTCTTCCGTGCTCAATTCTCTTGCACGTGCCACCATGGAATCGATAAGTTTTGCAGTAATTTTTCCATGATCGCTGGGAAAAATATCAAGCGTTGCACCAAATGCTTTCATTGTCTGCAATTTTTCCTCCGAGAATGCATCAGAAGAAACGAAGTGTGCCTGGTAACCTTTTGTTGCACAAACCATGGCCACGGAACCACCGGTACTACCGCCAGTATAATCCACAACCCTGCCACCGGGTTTTAAATGTCCGCGG
>JBJMLW010000577.1:0-4299 GCA_045805105.1 Flavisolibacter sp.
ACAGGGCATCTCTCAGCAGGTGGATGCATTTTCTTACCATCGTTCGTGCCGATGAAGGTTTCAGTACAAGTCCTGCACCGTGGATACGTAACTATTACGATCTCTTTAATTACGAAAATTATAATGATGGACTGATCTCCGGACTTTGGGGCGATTGCTATATTGGAATCAACCGTTGTAACCAGGTGCTTGACAATGTGCCGAACATTAATATGGATGCCAATACAAAGGCGCAGTTACTCGCAGAAGCAAAATTCATGAGAGGATTTTTTTATTATACTTTGGGACAGCACTATGGCAATGTTCCGATCATGTTGCATGCATCAAAGCCAACAGATTATCCTGCTACGTCGACACAGGAGCAGGTATATCAACAGTCGATACAGGATTTCACAGATGCATCAGCAGTATTGCCTGCAGCTTATGATGCAGCTAATAAAGGAAGGGCAACAAAAGGGGCCGCTTTTGCAATGTTGGGTAAAGTATACATGCAGGAAAAGAAATATCAGCAGGCAAAAGATGCTTTCCAATGGTTGGTAGAAGGAGCTGGCGCCGCCAATTACCGTCTCGTACCAAACTATCGCAATAATTTTCTCGAGGCAACTGAAAATAATGCTGAATCAGTTTTCGAATTTCAGAACGCTGCGAATCCGATCGACGCATATGATAATGATGCAGGCGACGGTGATCCGAATCATACACCTGACAAATTGAATTATGGAACATCCATTCCTCCATTCTTTGCACCACGCCCTATTGGCTTTACTGACGGACAGGCGCAGCGCTGGCTTGTCTGGGAGTTTTTGAAAGAGAACCAGGCGAACGGGCAAAGAGACCCAAGAGTGGATGCAAGTTTTCTCTATGATTCAACTGATGTGCGGGGACCGAATTACACAATGGTATATGGACAGACCTGGACAGCACGTAACTATTCAAATGATGTAACAGATCCAATTGGTGTGGCTACGAATCGTACGGTGTACTTAAGAAAATTTCTGGATGATGCATCTATGAATGGTGAAGTATTTCATTCAGGCAATAATTACAGGTACCTGCGTTATGCAGATGTATTGCTATTGTATGCGGAGGCATTGAATGCATTGGGACAGACTGCACAGGCGTATCCGTTTGTAGACCGGGTAAGACAAAGAGCAGGATTGCGCTCACTCAGTGTAGCTATGCCAGGACTGAACCAGCAACAGTTCCTTACACAACTGAAGCACGAACGCATCACAGAACTTAGTGGTGAAGGACATCGTTGGGAAGACCTGGTGCGTTGGGGAGAGCTCAGCCCGGCACTCGCATCAAGAGATAAAGCTTTTGCCAATTTTGTTGTAGGTAAGAACGAATTTTTACCGATACCACAATTTGATCTTGATATCAACCCAAATCTGAAACAGAATCCAGGGTATTGAAAAACTGTTTGAAGTTTGAGGTTAATCCTTGTCTATTCAAATGACTCATAGGATTAACCTCAAACATCAAACATCAAACTCTCTTATTATATTTTGATAACGATGAACATTAAGCCGTTTCAATGAGAAAAGGATTGCTGCTGTTTATACTCCTCTATACAACTGTATTATCCTGTGGTAAAAAGGGTGGAGGTAATACTCCCAATCCGCCACCGCCGGCTGCCAATACATTTACAAATCCTTTGCTTACCTCAGGTCCTGACCCATGGATCATTAAGAAAGATAATTATTACTACTACACAAACACACTTGGAAACAGGATCACTGTGTGGAGAACAACAAAGGTGACAGAATTAAAAACCGCGTTGACACAAACAATTTGGACAGCACCTGCAACGGGCGCAAATTCAAAAAACATCTGGGCACCTGAATTACATTTTCTGAATAACAAATGGTATGCATACTACACCGCCGGGAGTTCGACAGACCTGTCAACGCAAAGAACATTTGTATTGGAAAACCCAAATACAGATCCACTGACTGGTATATGGGTTGATAAAGGACAGATTGGAGATCCGGCTGCAAATTTCTTTGCCATCGACGGAACGACCTTCACATACAACAGTAACAATTATTTTCTCTGGAGCGGACAGGCTTCGACAACAGATAACATCCAACGCATTTACATTGCGCGTATGTCAGATCCATGGACACTGGCAACTTCCAGGGTTTTACTTTCATCGCCGCAATATTCATGGGAAATGGCTGGCGCGCCACCGGCTGTAAATGAAGGACCGGAAATTTTAAAAAACCCTGCAGGAAAACTATTTCTCATTTACTCCGCCAGCGGATGCTGGACGGATGACTATGCACTGGGAATGCTGACACTGAATGATGGTGGAGATCCATTAAATCCATCAGACTGGACGAAATCCTCAACGCCTGTATTTACAAAGAAGCCATCAGCAAATGTGTATGGTCCCGGTCACAATTCTTTTTTTAAATCTGTAGACGGAACGGAGGACTGGATCATCTATCATGCTAATTCAAGTTCAGGACAGGGATGTGGAGATACCAGGAATCCACGTATCCAAAGATTTACATGGAATGCCAATGGCACACCTAATTTTGGAGAACCCGTGACCACCGGAGCGGCTGTAGTAAAACCTTCCGGTGAGTAATTTTAAAAGCATGAAGTGTTTTTCATCACTCACAGTTTTTTTCATTGTTTCAGTTTTTATTTCATGCAGTCCGCAGAAGCCCACGTTTACCAATCCCTTGCTTCCCTCTGGTGCAGATCCCTGGAGCATCTATAAAAACGGATATTATTACTATACTCATACCTTAGGTAACCGGCTGATGATCTGGAAAACAAAAAGTATTGCCACACTTGGAACTGCAAAGAAAAAACTCGTTTTTCAACCACCAGCTGGTCAGTCTTATTCTAAACAATTGTGGGCACCTGAAATACATTTCATTCGCGATAAATGGTACATCTATTTTGCAGCTGATGATGGTAAAAATGAAAACCATCGTTTGTATGTTCTTGAAAATTCTTCAAAAGACCCAATGAAAGGAGAATGGAAATTGAAAGGAAGAATGGGTGATAGTTCGAACAAATGGGCGATTGATGCATCTGTGTTCGAACACAAAGGGCAACTGTATTTGATCTGGTCGGGGTGGGAAGGCGATCAAAATGGTGAGCAGGATATTTACATCAGTAAAATGAAAGATCCATGGACACTCGAAGGTAAAAGGGTTCGCATTTCAAGTCCGGTTTTTGATTGGGAAAGACACGGAGATCTTCATGATGAAAATAATCCACCACATGTTTCAGTAAATGAAGGACCGCAGTTTCTTAGTCATGACGATCGTTTGTTTATTGTATATTCTGCCAGTGGCTGCTGGACGGAATATTATGCATTGGGAATGTTATCCACTAAGGCTGATAATAATTTGATGGATTCCATTTCCTGGAACAAGAGTACAGAACCTGTTTTTAAAAGATCAATTGAGAATGGTGTATTTGCACCTGGACATAATTCTTTTTTTAAATCACCGGATGGTAAGGAAGACTGGTTATTGTATCATGCAAATTCGGCAGAGGGACAGGGTTGCGGAACAAACCGATCGCCTCGTGCGCAAAAATTTACATGGAAGACAGATGGCACACCTGATTTTGGTGAACCTGTGAAAGCAGGGGAAATCTTGAAAGTTCCATCTCATGGGAAGAGAAAATAGTTTAATCGTTTAATGCAGGCAATCATTAACCATTAACACATCACCCAATAAACGAATACCCAATAAACGAATAAACCAATCACCAATGAGACTTCTACTTCTACTGGCATCTGTTGTTTCAACGACCCATCTCTGTGCTCAATCGAATAATAAATTCAACGGGTTGGATATGAATCTCGGAAACCTGTATCGGTTGTCAGATGCGAAAACAAGATCGATCAGTCCTGAGAATTTTACAGGAGAAGCAGGGAGGGGAGGCACTACGGAACTCAAAGAAGGTGTCGCAGGTCAGGCTGCAAGAGAACTGGGGAGGGGCTGGAAAGTAAATCCATTTATTTTTATTGAAGGTGGAAAAACCATAACCCTTGCAGAGATCAATGGACCCGGTGCTATTCAACATATCTGGATGACGCCAACAGGCAATTGGAGATATTCTATTCTGAGATTTTACTGGGACGATGAAAAAGAACCTTCCGTTGAAGTACCTGTAGGTGATTTTTTTGGAATGGGCTGGGGACAATATGCGCAACTGAACTCACTGCCGATCACAGTGAATCCGGGCAGTGCATTTAATTCTTACTGGGTAATGCCATTTAAAAAAAAATGCAGGATCACGATGGAAAACCTCAACACTGATCGCATG
>JBJMLW010000578.1:0-7958 GCA_045805105.1 Flavisolibacter sp.
AGACGATGCACGGCCTGATGATAAGGAACGTAACTGCGTTACATATCCAAACATTTCACTCAAAGGAACTTTCGCCTTGATCACCTGTACACCTGCACGTGTATCCATTCCTTCCAGCATACCACGTCGGCGATTCAAATCACCGGTAACATCACCCATATACTGATCTGGAGTAAGCACTTCCACTTTCATAATCGGTTCCAGCAAAACAGGTTTTGCTTTTCTCGCGGCTTCCCTGAATCCCTGCTTCGCACACAATTCAAATGACATCGCATCAGAGTCAACTGCGTGGAATGAACCATCATATACACGCACTTTCATATTATCCACAGGATAAGATGCGAGTACACCAGTTCCCATTGAGTTTTCAAAACCTTTCTGGATAGCTGGAATAAATTCTCTTGGAATTGATCCACCAAAAAGATCATTTACAAACTGATATGCTTTATCCGGATTGGCTTCTTTCCAGTCTGCATCAACAGGTCCAAGTTCAAACTGAATGTCGGCGAATTTACCACGACCACCTGTTTGTTTTTTCAGAACTTCCCTGTGCTGAACTGTCTGGTTGAAAGCTTCCTTATATGCAACCTGAGGCGCGCCCTGGTTTACTTCCACTTTAAATTCGCGACGCATACGGTCAACAATAATTTCCAGGTGCAGTTCACCCATTCCGCTAAGAATGGTTTGACCCGAATCTTCGTCTGTCTTTACCCGTAAGGTTGGATCTTCTTCTACCAGTTTTGAAATGGCCATACCCATTTTATCTACGTCAGCCTGTGTTTTTGGTTCAACTGCTACGGAGATCACAGGCTCGGGAATAAACATATTTTCCAGCGTAATCGGATGATCCTCGTTGCAAAGTGTATCACCGGTTTTAATTTCCTTAAATCCAACAGCTGCACCGATATCACCTGCTTCGATAAAATCAATCGGGTTCTGTTTATTCGCAAACATTTTCATGATGCGGGAGATCCGTTCTTTCTTCCCGCTTCTTACATTCAGCACATAAGAACCTGCATCCAGGTGACCGGAATAAACCCTGAAGAAGGCAAGTCTTCCTACAAATGGATCGGTCATAATTTTAAAAGCAAGAGCTGCAAAAGGATCTTTCGCATCAGGTTTTCTTGTTTCTGTTTCCCCTGTATCAGGATTTACACCTGTTACAGCTTCGATGTCAATGGGAGAAGGCAGGTAACGACATACTGCATCCAGTGCAGTTTGAACACCTTTATTCTTGAATGAGGATCCGCACATCATAGGTACAATACTCAGGTCAATTGTAGCCTTGCGTATTGCTTCATGAATTTCATCTTCAGTGATTGTGTTCGGATCATCAAAGAATTTTTCCAGTAATTTATCATCGTATTCAGCGATGGATTCAATAAGATTCTGTCTCCATGTTTCAACATCTTCCTTCATGTCTTCAGGAACAGGAATTTCATCGAAGGTCATTCCTTCGGTTTCCATATGCCATACAACACCTTTGTTTGTGATGAGATCTACAACACCTTTAAAGTCGTCTTCTGCACCAATAGGAAGCTGCAATGGAACGGCCTTGGCTCCAAGCATTTCCTTAACCTGGTTTACTACCATCAGGAAGTCAGCACCTGCACGATCCATTTTGTTTACGAAACCAATTCTCGGTACCCTGTAACGATTAGCCTGGCGCCATACAGTTTCCGATTGCGGCTCTACACCATCAACGGCTGAAAAAAGTGCAATCAAACCATCCAGTACTCTCATAGAACGTTCAACCTCTACGGTAAAATCTACGTGACCGGGTGTATCAATGATATTGAAGTAATATTTTTTGGTATTGGCATCTGCCTTTCCCTTTGCAGTTGGAAAATTCCATTGGCAGCTTACGGCCGCTGAGGTAATAGTGATACCTCTTTCCTTTTCCTGTTCCATCCAATCGGTAGTAGCTGCACCATCGTGAACTTCTCCGATTTTATGGATCATACCGGTATAGCGCAGAATGCGCTCCGTTGTTGTGGTTTTGCCGGCATCGATGTGAGCAGCAATACCAAAATTGCGTTGAAATCTTAAGTCTGCCATGTTATAACGATTGATTAGTATTCAATCTATGAGAAGCATTTGCGATGGTAATTACCAATGCTCATCAACTCATTAAATTGAGGGTGCAAAGGTAGTAAAATACGTTGCAACTAAAACATCAGTGGAAACAATGTTTGTTAAAGATGAATGATGAACTGTTGAGTGCAAACAAAATAAAAATGATTTTACTCTTGCATAATTTTTGCAATTCGTTTACATCATCGTAAATTTCAACAAGAAATTTATTAACTCTCATTAAAACCCATTAACAATGGCAAAATCATCCAGAAAGGCCGCATCCAAAAAATCATCAGGCAGACGCTCTGGCGGCAGATCTTCCAGGAAAAGTGCATCTAAAAAAGGTGCATCCAAATCATCCGGTCGCGGTGGCGCTTCCAGGGGTCGCTCTAAAAAAGGTGCTTCTAAAAAGGGTGCTTCCAGAAAAGGTGCATCCCGGAAAAGTGCATCTAGAAAAAGCGCTTCGAAAAAAGGTGCTTCAAGAAAGAGTGCTTCCAAAAAAGGTGCTTCTAAAAAGGGTGCTTCCAAAAAGGGTGCTTCCAAAAAGGGTGCTTCAAGAAAAAGCGCGTCAAAAAAATCTTCTAAAAGAGGTGGTAGTAAGTCTGCATCAAAAGGAGGTTCTTCTTCCAGGTCATCTTCTCGTAGTAGTTCAGGCAGATCAGGAGGAAGTTCTGGTGGCAGAGGAAGTGCATCCAGAAGTAGCGGTGGTTCTTCATCAAGAAGTGGTTCATCTAATAGGTCAGGCAGCGCGGGAAATAGTGGAAGCCAATACGAAGGTTCGGATATTTCTACAGGAACACAAACTCCTGAAGGTGTTACATCTCCCAATGATATGGGTGGAATGTCTGGCGGAAATGGAAATTCCTGATCAATTCAGAATTAAAATAAAAAACCATCAGCCTCAGGTTGATGGTTTTCTTTTATAACAATAATTTCAAATCATACTTTGAAGTGTGCAAACGCTTTGTTTGCTTCAGCCATACGATGTGTGTCTTCCTTTTTCTTGAATGCTGCACCTTCACCTTTTGCTGCTGCAACAATTTCATTTGCCAGCTTATCAGACATACTGCGGCCATTTCTTTCACGGCTGTAACGAATAAGCCACTTAATACTTAATGATATTTTCCTGTCAGGGCGAACCTCAGATGGAATCTGAAAAGTTGCGCCACCAATACGACGACTTCTCACTTCAACTGCAGGAGTAACATTTGACAATGCCCTTCTCCATATTTCATAACCTTCTTCACCAGTTTGTTTTGAAACTTTGTCAAGCGCGTTATAAAAAATATCGAACGCAACACTTTTCTTTCCTTCCCACATGATGTTATTTACAAACCGTGTAACAAGTTTGTCGTTAAAACGAGGATCTGGTGCGAGAGGAAGTTTTTTTGCCTGTGATTTACGCATATCGCTACTTAAATAGTTTTTTTATTTTATCGAATCCGCGGAATCTTTATAAATCCACGTAATCCAAAATTATTTTTTGCCCGCTGGTTTAGCTCCTGTTTTAGCTCCTGCCTTTTCTTTCTTCGTTCCGTATTTCGACCGGCTTTTCTTACGGTCTTTCACACCTGCTGTATCCAGTGAACCGCGAACAATATGATAACGTACACCGGGAAGGTCCTTTACCCTGCCCCCGCGGATCAAAACAATTGAGTGTTCCTGCAGATTATGTCCTTCGCCGGGAATATAGGCGATCACCTCAACTTTATTGGTTAAACGAACCTTTGCTACCTTTCTCAAGGCAGAGTTTGGTTTTTTAGGTGTTGTTGTATAAACACGGGTACAAACACCACGTCGTTGAGGACAACTGTCCAATGCGCGTGATTTGCTTTTCGCGCGGATAATTTCTCTTCCTTTACGTACTAACTGCTGGATTGTAGGCATTACTGACCTTTAATTTTTGGGATGGCAAAGGTAAAGGCCGGATGGTGAATCACCAAAACTGATCATTCCTAATTGTAAAAAAGTTTCCTAAAGTCGGATAATTTGACTGCTTGATCCTGTTGAATAGTGACCGCAATTCGCTCAAATCATCTTCAGTTAAAAAATTAACCAATCAACCTTGTTAACTATCTAACTTATCACACATTAACCCACCTTCACCATCCATCCATACTTATCCTCTCTTCTTCCTTCCCTTATATCAGAAAGCCATTTCTTTATGGTAGGTGCTGTTTTCCACTCATCTACATTAAAATTCATGACAAAATCTTTATATCTGAGCTCCTTGATGTAGGTGATGGTAGCAGCTGTACCCGTTCCAAATACCTCATAAAGAGTTCCATTTTTATAGGCATCAATGATCTCATCTATACTTAACGGCCGCTCTTCTATTTGAAACCCGGCTTCCTGTAAAAGAGTAAGTGCACTGTTACGGGTAACGCCTGCCAGTATAGTTCCGGCACCGAGGTCGGGAGTAATGGCCTTGTTTCCGATAATGAAGATCACATTCATGGTGCCAATTTCCTGCACATATTTATGTTCAAAGGCATCAGTCCATAAAACCTGGTCATACCCCCTTTTCTTTGCTTCTGCAGTTGCATACATAGACGCACCATAATTTCCAGCTGCCTTTGCATACCCTACACCACCTGGAACTGCACGTACATACTGTTCCTCAACATAAATGCGCATCGGAGTACTGTAATAAGGTCCGGTTGGACTCAACAGGATGATGAACTTATATGTTTCAGAAGGCTTAACACCTATCACTTCATCAGAAGAAAACATAAACGGCCTGATATAAAGTGAATGGTCATCTTTTTGAGGAATCCAGTTTTTGTCCAGTGCAACCAGCTGTTTCATACCCTCCAAAAAAATTCCGGCTGGAATATGTGGCATCTGCATCCTTTCAGCAGAAATGTTGAATCGTTTAAAATTATCTGATGGACGGAATATAAAAGCTTCACCTTCCAGGTTACGGTACGCCTTGATCCCTTCAAAAATTGATTGACCATAGTGCAATGCTGCCAGAGAAGGACTTAGTAAAAGTGGCTGATAGGGTTTTATTTCAACATTTTTCCATTCACCGTTGTCATAATCTGCTTCCAGCATATGATCAGTGAAATATTTTCCGAATGGAAGATTTTCAAGGCTAAACCCATGCAATTTGCTATGTTCCACTTTATTCACCGCTATGTCCATAGTAGCAAGCATAATAAATATAATTTAGCAGCAAAGAAACGAAAAAAAAGTTCAAACACCCTGTCAACGACACATGCTATGAACCTGAATAATATGATACTGAATCCGAATATTGTAGCAGACCTGTATCCTGCTTCACTGGTTGATAATGCAACCTCCATGCCCGTTTCAACCACGACGGCTTATATAGGAAATTTTGATAAGAAAATCCTTATAGTAACAGCAGATAAAAATCAATCAATACTTCCTTCAATTGAGCTGGAACTGTTGAATGGGATTTTAAAGGCATGCTTACTTGAAATAGATGATGTTGCCATTATCAATTTTTATGATCCTGCTTCCGGAATTGACATGCTGCTGAAAGAGGCAAAATTTGTTCTTCTTTTTGGGATTGATCCGCTTACACTGGGACTGCCGATCAATTTTCCCTATTACCAGCTGCAATCTTTTAATAACAAGACGTATATATATGCGCCATCCTTGCGTGAGGTTGCAAGCGACCGTACTATTAAATCAAATTTGTGGACGTCACTTAAAAAACTTTTCGGGATATAATCTTATATGAAGTTGATTTTTGCAACCAATAACCAGCATAAGGTGGAAGAGATCAGGTCTGCCATTCCTGAAAACCTGGAAGTGGTGACACTGCAAGATGCGGGCATAGATATCGATATCCCGGAACCTTACGCTACATTACACGAAAATGCGGCGGGTAAAGCAAGAACTATTTTTGAAATGACAGGCACAAGTTGCTTCAGCGAAGACACAGGTCTCGAAGTAGCTGTGCTGAATGGCGAACCTGGCGTGAATAGTGCACGATACGCCGGTGATGAAAAACTGCCTGAAAAAAACGTAAATAAACTCCTTGCAATCCTTAATGGAAAATCCAACAGAATTGCCTGTTTCCGTACAGTGATCTGCCTGATCTGGAAAGGAAATGAATACTTTTTTGAAGGAAGATGTGATGGTACTATTACAATTTCCCCAAAAGGAAAAAAAGGTTTTGGATATGATCCGGTTTTTATCCCGGATGGTTCGGAACGAACCTTCGCCGAAATGGATATTGATGAAAAAAACCTCTTCAGTCACCGAAAAAAAGCGGCAGATATGCTGGTAACATTTTTGAAACAGATTAAGTAAATCAGAATATTGAACAAGGCAAGCAACCAAATATTTTCAGAATCCGACTTAATTGATGGATGCATCAGGGGAGATCGCAAAATGCAGTATGAATTGTACCAGCGGTTTGCCCCGAAAATGTACGGAGTATGCCTGCGTTATGCCGGTAAGGCGGAAGAAGCAGAGGATATTCTCCAGGAAGGCTTTATCAAGGTTTTCAATAAAATGAGCAGTTACAGGGGTGAAGGATCATTTGAAGGTTGGATCAGACGGATCTTTGTCAATACAGCAATTGAACACTTCAGAAAAAAAACTTACCTGCAACCGATCACGGAAACAGAAGAAGCCTCTGTGGAAGGAAAATATCTTTCTGTTCTGGATAAACTGGCTGAGAAGGATATTATTCAGCTCGTGCAGCAGCTTTCTCCGGGTTACAGAACAGTGTTCAATATGTATGTGATCGAAGGATACACACACCGCCAGATAGCCGAAGCCCTGAACATCAGCGAAGGAACCAGCAAGTCGCAGCTGTCAAGGGCAAAAATGATTTTACAGGATCTGGTTCAGACATTTATTGAAAAAAGAAGACAGTTATAATGAGCAGTGAACTCCAGAAAAAACTAACAGCATTTGAGGCAGATCCTCCCGGCAGGATTTGGGAGGCTATTAGTGCGTCTATGGACCGGCAAGAAGCCGGAAGTTACACTGAACGTCTTTTGAAATATGAAGTTTCTCCACCATCAGGGCTTTGGGCAAAAATTCAATCACAACTAGGCCAGCTTGAAAAATATGACCCGGGTGTAATTCCATTTTATAAAAAATACAGCAGGCACCTCAAATATTCCGGTATTGCTGCTGTGATTGTTACATTTGGAATCATCAGCTCCCTTCTTATCAGTAAAAAAACAAAATCAGAAGTTACATCCGAACCAATAGTTCACCAGACATCGCAGGCAAAAGAAAATTTCAGTATACCTGAGGATCTTCCTTTGCATACACATAATTCATCAGTTACTTCAATCTACATGAAGCCGGGAATTTTACAGGAAAAGATTGCAAGGCAACTTCGTTCTACTTCTGATAATACTATGGCGCTGCTGGAGCAGGTTGCTCCAAAATTTGCACAACGTAAACACACAATCAATTTCAGTATGCCTTCGGAAGCATATATGATCTATAGCGATGGAAAAGGTAATGCCGTCAGGCTCCCTAAAAGACTTTATGATGCGTTTGCATGTCCGGATGATAAAATCACATGCCGGGAACAACTGAAAAAACTCCAGGAAAAAATTGCTTCTTCTTCAGTTACATCTGACCTGACAGGCATACTGGAAATGCTGAACAATCTGCAGGAAAATCAGTAATCTTGATCATGCCACGTTTAAAGATCCAGTTACCGGATCAATTCACATTCTCCACGCTGATTCCTGTCAGAATAACGGACCTCAATTATGGAAATCATGTTGGAAACGATAGCATGCTTTCCATACTACATGAAGCACGTATGCAGTTCCTTGCTCAATTTGGTTATACTGAGCTCGAAATAGAAGGTGTGGGAATCATCATGAGCGATGTAAGTATTGAATTTAAAACCGAAGTTTTTTATGGAGATGTGA